>NZ_JBSFTC010000290.1:0-13677 GCF_053590415.1 Nonomuraea sp. NPDC003201 | reverse complement strand
GGTTACATTCCGAACCCGGAAGTTAAGCTTCTCTGCGCCGATGGTACTGCACTCGGGAGGGTGTGGGAGAGTAGGTCGCCGCCGGACAATCTTTGGAGGGGGTTCGACGCCTTGGGCGTCGGACCCCCTTTTTTTGTGTGCTGTGCCGGCTGTGGTGGGAGCTGTGAGGCGTTCCCTCGCGCGGCCGGCTGCCCGCCCGCACCCGACGGGCCCAGGACGCGTGTCCACGCGCCTGACGCGTCGGCTCCAGGCGCCGCATTCTCATACGTATGCCGTCGCGCCCATCCACCCCACTGTGCATCGGCCCGCACCCCGCACCGAATTCGCCTGCCGGCTCCGTCGTCTCCTCGGTCTGCGCCCCGCACCGAATTCCCTTGCCGGCTCCGTCGCCTCCTCGCTCTGCACCCCGCACCGAATTCCCTTGCCGGCTCCGTCGCCTC
This sequence comes from Nonomuraea sp. NPDC003201, assembly GCF_053590415.1. Classification (NCBI taxonomy): domain Bacteria; kingdom Bacillati; phylum Actinomycetota; class Actinomycetes; order Streptosporangiales; family Streptosporangiaceae; genus Nonomuraea; species Nonomuraea sp. NPDC003201. The sequence goes on along the minus strand of NZ_JBSFTC010000290.1, from coordinate 13,237 downwards.
CGTTGAATAGAGGACGGGCGTCGGCCGGGCTCGGTAGGCGACCACGGTCGAATAGAGGGCTGGCGTCATGCCGGCTCGGCGGGTGACCACAGAGGGTGACTTCGGCGGCGAGACGGAGTCGGCGCGGGCGAATTGGCGGGGCTCTGCGTGGTTCATCCCGATGACTACTCTCTGCATCCGCCCACGAGTAACCGGAGAGCCCAGCAGGCAGCGCGCCGCGCGATTAGGCTGGAAAACCTTGGCTGGTGAAGGCGTCGACAGTGGAGAGGCGCACGTGACCGTTGGCGGGCGGTGGTCGGATATCCAGATGCAAGCGGGCTGCAAGCTGTACAAAATGGAATTAGGGCTGGGCGTGTCGCGTGGCGAATGCGGAATCGTCGGTTACCGTCCAATGTGTAGGGACGTGCCGATTACGGTGAGTTCCTGAGGAAAGGACAAGCCGATGGGGGCAGTGCGCAAGGTGGTGAGCTACCTTGGCCTGAGCGGGGTCGATCACTACGACGAAGGCTATGACGACGACGAGAACTACGAGGACGAGTACGTCCCCGCGACCGAGCGGGCCGCCAGGCGGTGGCGCGCGAACGTCGACTCGTCACGAATCGTGATGGTCCAGCCGCTCAAGTACAACGACGCGCCGTTGATCGGCCAGCACTTCCGTGACGGACAGACGGTAATCATGGACGTCTCGGGCATGGCTATGCCTGAGGCGACGAGGATGGTCGACTTCGCCGCCGGGCTGGCCTATGGGTGCGAAGGGCGGATCGAGCGCATCGCCGACCGCGTCTTCCTGCTCGCGCCGGCGCACGTGGAGATCGAGACCACCTGAGTGTGGTAACCGGGCCGCTGGGCCGTGGTCGGCGCGCAGAGGCGGGCTGCGCTGACCACGACCGCCCGGCGGGGTCGAGCCGGTGGCCGGGTGAGGAGGGCGGATCGTCGATGCGCCACCGACCTGGGCCATTCAGGCAGGCCGCCAGCGAGTCGCAGTCCGCTGGCCCCTGGGCGGGTTCCCGATGACGACCGGCCCTCTGAACAGCCCAGATGTGGTCCACTGATCAGTGTGCGCTTCCTGACAGACCACCCGTCCACGACACTCCGCCTGGACGGCCGCCGGAGCCGATTACCGTACGTGTTCGCCCCGTTTGCCGAGGGCCCGATGCCCGTGCGTGTCCAATCCGGCCACTATAGGCCCGATGGCTGTGAGAGGCCGCCTTGTTGGCCGCGGGGCCGATGCCCTTGAGGGCCAATCCGGTGGCCGAGTAGTCCGATGGCCGTCAGTGTCCAGTGAGTTGGGTGTGGGGTTGTTGGACGTAAGTCACCAGGCCGTTGGCCGAGTGGACCGGCGGTCGCAAACGTCCTGTTCGCATCGTCGAGCGGCCGACATCCGCATGCGCCTTGTCCGTTCGTCGAGCGGCTGACGATCCGCAAGCGTCCTGTCCGTATCTCGTGCGGCCGACGGTCATAAGCGCCCTGCCCGTTCGCCAAGCGGCTGACGACCGCGAGCGTCCTGTCGGTTTCTCACGCGGCCGACAACCATAAGCGCCTTGCCCATACGTCAGGCAGCCGATGAGCGGCAGCGTTTAGCCCGCGTCTCACGCGCGCCGATGAGCGGGAGCGTCCGGCCCGCGTCTCACCCGCGCCGATGAGCGGGAGCGTCCGGCCCGCGTCTCACGGGCGCTGACGAGCGTAACGTTCAGTCCGGTGGCCGTGAGTGAGCCGACTGAGTGGGGAGTGGGTCAGCTGGCGCGGGGGCCGCGGCGGATGAGGCGGGTCAGTTCGGCTGCGTCCTCCGTGGCCTGCTTGGCGCGCTCGTCCGCCTCCCTGGCGTACGCGTGCAGGGCCCACACCGCCCCCTCCGCCAGCTCCTTCAGCTCGCTGACCTGGGCGGCGACGTACCGGCCGTCGGCTTCGACGAGCTTGCGGCGCTGCCAGAGCTGCCACCCGGCCAGGCCGATCATGGCCACCGCGGCGGCGGCGAACAGGCGGCTGGAGATGACCGCCCCGACGAGGCAGGCGATGCCGGCCACGATCAGGACCATGGCCGCCCACGGACGGGGGCGGGGCATGACGCCGTCCTCGACGAGCGCGGCCTCGGCGGCGGCCAGCGACGACGCCTCCGGGCCCTCCGGGCGCAGGTGGATGCGGTGGCCGAGAAGGGCGACGGTGAGCGTGGTGGGCGGCGCGAGGCGGCTGTCGGCTTCGAGCTCCTCGGCCACGCCGCGCAGGATCGGCCCCGCCACGTGCAGGGCGATCGCCGCCAGGTGCGGGTCGGAGCCGGGGCGGAGGTCTTCGAGCAGGTACGAGTTGAGCGAGGCCATCGGGCCGGCCGGGCCGCCGACGCCGATCAGGAAGCGCAGGATGGCGAGCGGCTCGTCCTCCTCCCAGCTGGAGGCCGGGCTGCCGGAGCTGTTGTCGAGCGAGATGGCGGTGTCCTGGTCGGCCTGCCGCGTCGAGGTGATCTCGGCGCACCGCCCGCGCAGTCTCGCGAGGCGGGCGGCCGCCATGGCGGGTCTGGCCAGTTCGGGGATCTCGGCCATTTCCGGGAAGTCGACCAGCGATGGCGGCACCACGACCGACGGCTCGCCCGGCACCAGCGCCTGCACCCATTGCTCCGGGTCGGCGTGTTCCTGGACGGCCAGGGCATCGAGTTTGCGCAGCACGAAGATCTTGCCGGCGGGGCCGTACGCCCCCCGGGCGGCGGCCAGCCAGAGCGAGCGCTGGCCGTGGGAGACCGGCCGGTCGAGTGAGAGCTCGCCGAAGGCGGTGCCGAGCCAGGAGGCGTGGATGCGGCTGCCCTGCCCGGACACCGCCAGGGCCAGGCAGAGGAAGAGCGCGGTCTGCTGCTGGTCACGCCCGGCGGCCCTGCTCAGCGGCTCCAGCGGGTCGTCGCCCGCGAGGATGGCGACCAGCGCTTCGATGGCCGGGGGCAGCCAATAGCCGGGTATATCGCGAAAACCTGGTGCGGCGGGAGGCGCGGCGCCCTTGGCGGCGAGGTGAGCGAGCAGCGCCTCAGCGTAGCGATGCAACTCCGTAGCCGCTGGGGGGCTCGCAGTAAGGTCCGTGCTCAAGGCAGAGAACTCCCCCATTTCGGCCTCAATTCATGACCGCGTAAAGCCTAGCCGTTCGGGCGCGCCAACCAGGTGAAGGCGCGCCCACGGCGGATCTGCGGGCTTTGAGCCAACTGCCAGTTACATACGCTCGGGAACGGGGACACCCAGTAGGTTGAGCCCCTTCTCCAGAACGTCCAGGACCAGCTTGCACAGGGCCAGCCGGTGTTGCCTGGTCTCCGGGTCGACGCCTTCCTTGGTCACCGGGCACTCATCGTAGAACGTGCTGAAGAGGCTGGCGGTCTGGAACAGGAAGTTGCACAGCCGGTGTGGCTCGGACGTGGCGGTGACCTGGGAGACCAGCTCGCCGAATCCGAGCAGCTGGAGGCCCAGCGCGCGCTCGGCCGGTGCGGCCAGCACGATGGGGCCCGTCGCGTCGGCCGGAGCCATCTCCGCCTTGCGGAAGATGGAGCGGATCCTGGCGGTGGCGTACTGCATGTAGGGGCCGGTGTTGCCGGTGAAGCTGATCATGCGGTCGAAGTCGAGGACGTACTCGCTGTCGTGACTGACCGACAAATCGGCATATTTCACCGCACCCATGCCGACGGCGTGCGCGATCTCCTGCGTGGTGGCCTCGTCGTAGCCCCGGTCGGCGATGGCCGCCGTCGCCCGGTCGACGGCCTCCTGGAGCAGGTCCATGAGCTTGACGGACTCGCCGGAGCGGGTCTTGAACCGGCGCCCGTCCTTGCCCAGCATCATGCCGATCTGGACGTGCTCGGCCGAGACCGAGTCGGGCAGCCAGCCCGCCAGCCGCGCGCCTGCGAACACCATCCGGAAGTGCAGCGCCTGCTCGTTGCCCACGACGTAGAGGATGCGCTCGGCCTTCAGGTCGTGGACGCGGTAGCGGATCGCCGCCATGTCGGTGGTGGCGTAGCCGTACCCGCCGTCGCTCTTCCTGATGATCAGCGGCAGCGGCTTGTCGTCGGAGCCGGTGAAGCCGGGCGGGAACACGCAGAGCGCGCCGTCGCTGATCACCGCCGTCCCGGCCGCCTCGAGGTCGTCGCACGTCTTCTGGAGCATGGGGTTGTACATGCTCTCGCCGGCGAGGTCGGCATCGGTCAGCGTCACGCCGAGCAGCTGGTAGACCTTGTTGAAGTAGCGGACGGTGGCTTCCATGAACACGTGCCACAGCCGCATCGTCTCGGTGTCGCCCGACTGCAGCGTGGTCACCCGCACCCGGGCGCGCTGCCTGAAGTCGTCGTCGGAGTCGAACTTCGCCCGCGCCGCCTGGTAGAACTCCGTGCCCTGGCCGGCCTCCAGCTGCGCGACCGCGGCCTCCTCGCCGATCTCGAGCAGGTGCTCGATGAGCATGCCGAACGGCGTGCCCCAGTCGCCCAGGTGGTTCTGCCTGATCACGGTGTTGCCGAGGTGCTCGTGCAGGCGGGCCAGCGAGTCGCCCACGATCGTGGTGCGCAGGTGGCCGACGTGCATCTCCTTGGCCGCGTTGGGCGCGGAGTAGTCGATCACCACGGTCTGCGACGGCGTGATCGTGCCGACGCCGAGCCGCGGGTCGGCCAGCATCCGCGTCGCCTCGGACTCGATCCACGAGCCGTCGAGGGTGATGTTGAGGAATCCGGGGCCGCTGACCTCGATCGTGCCGGGGAAGTCGGACAGCTCCGTCCTGATCGCCTCGGCGACCTCCCGCGGCGCCCGTCGCAGTCGCTTGGCCAGGCTCATCGCGACGTTCGCCTGGAAGTCGGCGAACTGGGAGGGCCGGATCAGCGGATCTGCGTCGGCGTGCTCAGAGCCGAACGCGCGGGCCAGCGCCTGCTGGACGCGCTCGGTGAGCATTATCTGCGGGTCGGTCATGTTCTTAGGGTACCGGCGACCTTGACAGCGACGCTTATCATTACTGCCGCCACGATCGAGATGCCGACGGCGGTCAGATCGTTGCTGAGGTCGCCGGGTTCGAGGGCGAAGAAGTGCCGTACGAACGGGATCGTCAACCCGATCGCGAACGCCGCCGCCATCGAGGCGACCAGCGCGATCCGCCACCAGTTGAGCGGCCTGGCGATCAGCACGAGCACCCACCAGGTGGTGAGGAAGAGCGTGATCACCGCCGACGTCTGATCCTCGACGAGCGTGGACGTGCCGCTGTGTGCGGCCCAGAACGACAGCAGCACCGCCGCCGCGCACAACACCCCCGCGGGTACGGCGAAGCGCAGCACCCTGGGGACGAACCCCGGCTTCGAGCGCTCGAACGTTGGCGCGAGCGCGAGGAAGAGCGCGGGGACGCCGATGGTCAGGGCGTTCGTCAGGGTGGAGTGGCGGGGCGCGAACGGGAACATGACCCCGGCCACGCCGACCAGCAGCGACAGCACGATCGCGTAGAACGTCTTGGTGAGGAAGAGGTTGGAGACGCGTTCGATGTTGGCCAGCACCCGGCGTCCCTCGCCCACGACGTGCGGCAGCGTGGCGAACTTGTCGTCGAGCAGCACCACCTGCGCGACCGCCTTGGTGGCCGGGCTGCCCGCGCCCATCGCGATGCCCAGGTCGGCGTCCTTCAGCGCGAGCACGTCGTTGACGCCGTCGCCCGTCATGGCCACGGTGTGGCCCCTGGCCTGGAGCGCGGTGACGAACTGCCGCTTCTGCCGGGGGCTGACGCGGCCGAACACGGTGTGGGAGTCGAGCAGCTCGCCCAGCTTGGCCTCGTCGTCGTAGGGGAGGTCGCGGGCGTCGATCGAACGGTGCGCGTCCGGGATCTCGAGGCCGGTGGCGATGGCGGAGACCGCGGTGGGGTTGTCGCCGGAGATGATCTTGACCGTGACGCCCTGCTTGGCGAAGTAACGGAGGGTTTCCTGGGCATCGGGTCTGACGCGCTGCTTGAGCGTGACAAGCGCCACCGCCTCGATCCCCGCGTCGTCCGCCTCGACGCCTGCCCCGTCCGCCTCGATTTCCACGCCGTCCGCCTCGACGCCTGTCCTGTCAGCCTCGATGGGCGTCCTGTCCGGCTCGGTGCGTGCCTCGGCCGCCTGAGGTGCGGGCAGGGTGCGGGCGCGGCCCAGGACGAGCACGCGGGCGCCGGTGGCGGCCAGGTCGGCGGCCCGGTCGTAGGCGTCCCCGCCGCCGAGCAGCACGTCCGGCGCTCCCAGCACCCACGCGCCCCGCTCGCCGAAGTGGGCACCGCTCCATTTACGCGCTGACGAGAACGGCACCGTCTCACCGGCCGTCCACCCGCCCCGGGCGCTCTGGTAGCGGGCCCGGATGGCCTGGGCAGTGGCGTTCGGCGAGTGGTCGAGGTGGGCCAGGGCGGCCAGCGCGTCCTCGACCGGGTGGCCGTCGCGCAGGGGCAGCACCTGGTCGAGGTCCATGCCGCCGGCGGTGAGCGTGCCCGTCTTGTCCAGGCACAGTACGTCCACCCTGGCCAGGCCCTCGATCGCGGGCAGCTCCTGGACCAGGCACTTGCGCCGGCCCAGCCGTACGACGCCGACGGCGAACGCGATCGAGGTCATCAGCACCAGCCCCTCGGGGATCATGGTGACGATGCCCGCGACCGCGCCGGTGATCGCGGTGCCGAAGTCGGCGGAGTGCTTGAGCTGGCTGTAGATCAGCAGGGCGCCGATCGGGATGACCAGCCAGGTGATGTACTTGATGAAGTTCGCCACGCCCTCGCGCAGCTCGGAATGGGCGAGGTGGAACTGGCTCGCCTCTTCCGCGAGCTTCACCGCGTACGCGTCGGTGCCGACCCGCGTGGCCACGAACGCGCCCGCGCCCGCCACGGCGAAGCCGCCTGACAGGACCTCGTCCCCGGGCTGCTTGTGCACCGGGTCGGCCTCGCCGGTCAGCAGTGACTCGTCCACCTCCAGGCCGTCGGACTCGATGACCTCGCCGTCCACCAGCAGGCGGTCGCCGGGGCCGAGCAGGATCAGGTCGCCTAAGACCACCTGGCGGGGCTGGACCAGCCGTTCTTCGCCGTCCCGCCGGACCCGTACGGGCGCCTCGTTGATCACCGCGAGCTTGTCGAGCGTGCGCTTGGCGCGGAGCTCCTGGACGATGCCGATCAGCACGTTGGCCACGATGACCAGGCCGAACAGGCTGTCCTGCCACTCACCGAAGATCAGGACCAGCGCCCAGAGCACGCCGATGACGAGGTTGAACAGGGTGAAGACGTTCGCCCTGACGATCGCGCTCAGCGACCTGCTCGACCGCCGCGGCACGTGGTTGGGCTTCGCCCCCACCACCTGCGCCGAAGTGAGTCCGTTGGCCACTGTGGAGAGCCGGTCCACATAACCCCCTGTTTCTGTGGATCGGTCACACCCTACGGCGTCACCACAATCTGTGGGAGCGAGGCGTGGTGGCCGTCTTGTCGCCGATGCGGGCCACGATTCCGGCCGAGGACAGGTCGGCCGCGAGCTTGCAGGCCGCGCTGATCCCGTCGGCCCTGGACGAGCCGTGGGCGATCACGACGGTGCCGTTCAGGCCGAGCAGCACGGCGCCGCCGTACGCCTCGGGGTCGAGGCGGCGGCGCAGCTCGCGGATGCGCGAGCGCTGCATCGCGGCGCCCAGCCTGGCCAGCCTGCTGTCGGTGACGGCCGCCCTGAGCTCGGAGAACGCGTAGCGGACCGCGCCTTCCATGGTCTTCAGCGCCACGTTCCCGGTGAACCCGTCGGTGGTGATCACGTCCACCTTGCCGGTCAGCAGGTCGTGTCCCTCGACGTTCCCCTCGAACCGGAGGCCGGGGGAGGCCAGCAGCAGCTCGTGGGCGCGCTTGACGAGCTTGTTGCCCTTCTCGGCCTCGCTGCCGATCGTGAGCAGGCCGACCCGGGGCGTCTCGATGCCGTACGCGAGCTCGGCGTAGGCCGTCCCCAGCTGGGCGAACTGCACCAGCATTTCCGGCTTGACCTCGGCGTTGGCGCCCGCGTCTATGAGCACGGTGGGGTTGGGGAGGGTGGGGATGGGGACCGCTATGGCCGGTCTCAGCACGCCTTGCTGGCCTTTGAGCCGCAGCCGGCCGGTGGCCACGATGCCCGCCGTCGAGCCCGCGGACACGACCGCGCCGGCGTCGCCGCGGCGTACGAGATGGCAGGCGACGGCGATGCTCGAGCGGGGCCGGCGCAGGCTCGCCAGCGCGCCCTCGTCCATCGCCAGGGCCTCCTCGGCCCGTACGATCGGGACCTCTTTGGTGGCGTCGTGGTCGGCGAGCGACTCGTAGAGCACGCGGGGCGAGCCGACGAGCACGACGGACAGGCCGCGCTCCCGCACGGCGTGCACCGCTCCCGCCACGATCTCGTGGGGTGCGTGGTCGCCGCCCATGGCGTCGATCGCGATGGGCCTGCTGTCGGACAATGATCACCTCGTACGGCATCGAGCCCGCCGCCACGGCTTGACCGGAACGCGGGCTCGGTATGTCCGCATCGTAGGCAAGGCAGGTGCCAGGTTAACCGGCGGGTAGGCCCTGTTGGTTCCCCCGAGGGCGCCTTCCAGTCTCGCTGACCACCCCACCTGCTCCCCACACCGTCACCCCGGTCGCTCGGATCACCCCCGGCGCCCACCGTGACCGCTTCGGACTTGCCGCATCCGGGCTCGGCGCTTGCGGCATCCGGGGCGGGGTTCGCCGCGCTGAGCTCCGGCGTCTGCGGCGCCTGCCGCACCGGGCTCCGGCGCCTGGGGCGGGCTTGCCGCACCGGTCCAGGCGTCTGTGGGCGTCGGGGCGGGGTCTGTGGCATCGGGGCCCGGCGTCTGCGGCGGTTTCGCGCGACCGCCCCGGCCGCGACCCCCGGGCCCGCGAAGGCGTGGCCTACGACCGCCAGGTTCGCGAAAACGCGGTGTACGGCCGAGGGGCCCGCTGAACCACGGTGTACGACCGCCGGGTCCACGAGGGGGCGGTGTGCGACCGTCGGGGCCCGTGGGACGGACGGCGGTGGGACGGTGTCGCTGCCGGGCCGGGACGGGCGTTGTCGGGCGAACGGGAAACGGGCTCCCCGAGACGCCGGCTCAGTGGAGGTTCCAGTCGTCCTTCCCGCGCGACACGATCACCTTGGAGAACTTCGACGCCCCCGTGACCCGGATCAGCGGCCCGTCGGCCTGCGAGCCGCCCGTCACGCTGCGCTTGCCGAACATGGAGCTGCCCTCGTCGATCACGTGCGCGTTGTCGGGAACGCGCACGATCAGCTTGCTGAACCAGGCGTTCGTCTCGATGGTGATCTCGCGGCCGGGCAGCACCGCGTCCGAGAGGTCGATGATGAGCGCCCCGAACCGGGCGGACAGCCGGGTGTTGCGGGAGGCCACCCACCGCCCCTTGCGGACGATCTTGCTGAACTTCGAGTCGATGACCTGCTGCTCGATGGCGGCGGGGACGTTTGACGCGGACACCTCGGGCAGATCCCGGGTGAGGGGGACGAGTTCGCCCACCGTCTTCGCCGCGTAGGCGACGTCCAGGCGGTCGGCGTGCTCGACGCTGGTGAGTCTTCCTGTGGCGAGGGCCTCTGACAGGACCGCGGCCACGCGGTCGCGGTCGGCGTCTGAGGCCCGCTGGTCAGGGTCATGGATCACGAGAAATCAGTGTATGCCTATTCGCGATATGTCGCGAGTGCCCACAAACCTCAAGGAAAACTTGGAGTCCAGCGGAACCGCTGACGTGCCTGACAGCGTCCGGGTATTAAGAACCGTAGACGCGCGACAAGGTCGTGAGGTTTACACGCGATCGAACAAAAAAGATGGGAACGGCCTAGTGATCTTGAACCAAGCTGGCACGCGACGCTTCAAGGCGTATACGTCCAAGCACCTTGACGAGCTATTGAAGCGTGCGGGGCTCGGCGACGATGAGCGGCTGAAGGTCCGCGCCGTCGCCACCGTGCTGCCGTTCCGGACCAACGCCTACGTCGTCGATGAACTCATAGATTGGTCGGCCGCACCCGACGACCCGATATACCGGCTCGTCTTCCCGCAGGAGGACATGCTTCCCGCGGCCGACGTCGCCCGGCTGGCGGACCTGCTCAAGGCCGAGGCGCCGAACGTCGAGATCCAGGCGGAGGCGAACCGGGTACGCGCACAGCTCAACCCGCACCCCGCCGGCCAGAAGGAGCTCAACGTCCCGAGGATGGGCGACGAGCCGGTGCCCGGCATGCAGCACAAGTATCAAGAGACCGTGCTGTTCTTCCCCAAGCAAGGGCAGACCTGTCACGCGTACTGCACGTACTGCTTCAGATGGGCGCAGTTCGTCGGGGACGCGGACCTGAAGTTCGCCTCCGACGACATCGACCAGATGGTGGCCTACATTCGCCAGCATCCCGAGGTCACCAGCGTCCTGATCACCGGCGGCGACGCGATGATCATGGGTGAGACCGTCATCAGGCGATATATCGAGCCCTTGTTGGATCTGGAGCAGCTCGAGTCCATCAGGATCGGCACCAAGGCGCTGGCCTACTGGCCGCAGCGCTTCACCACCGACCCTGACGCCGACGCCACGCTCGGGCTGTTCGAGGAGGTGGTGAACGCGGGCAAGAACCTCGCGTTCATGGCGCACTTCTCGCACCCGCGCGAGCTGGAGTCGCCGCTGGTCGAGTCGGCGGTCAAGCGCATCCTCGGCAGCGGGGCCACCATCAGGACCCAGGCGCCGCTGATCAGGTCGATCAACGACGACCCGGCCGTGTGGTCGCACATGTGGCGGCGGCAACACCAGATGGGGATGATTCCGTATTACATGTTCATCGAGCGTGACACCGGGCCCCAGGACTACTTCGCGGTGCCGCTGGCGCGCGCGTACGAGGTCTTCAGAGACGCGTACTCGACCGTCTCGGGGCTCTGCCGCACGGTCCGCGGGCCGTCGATGTCGGCCACGCCGGGCAAGGTGTGCGTCGACGGCGTCACCGAGATCGCGGGCGAGCAGGTGTTCATGCTCCACTTCATCCAGGCGCGCGACCCCTCAATCGTGGGGCGGCCGTTCTTCGCGCGCTACGACCCGTCGGCGGTCTGGCTGACGGATCTGCGCCCGGCCTTCGCCGAACGTTTCCCGTTCGAGCCCGCCGACGCGCTGCTGCCCGTCTGACCGGTCGCCCGCGCCCACGCGACCGAAAAACCGCCCCCGCGGCCCGTGACATTTGTTTTCGCGACCCTTTGTTCACGGGCCGCCGGGGACGTAAATTTCCCAGGATCCGCTCCAAGTTTTCGTGTACGCGATCCAAAGCTTCCCCGTACGCGATCCGAACCGACGCGCTCGTGATGCCGAACCGGGCGCGCGCAATATTGGAAACTAGACCAGTCTATTTCCCGTTTTGTCTCCCCGCTCAACGCTCTCCCTTTACTCGGTAACCGGCCTGCAAACCCCTGCTACATGGGCTTTCATGCGCCTGCGGCCGATCACCGCGAGTGGTAGAACTGCTGGCGTAGCTCAGCCGTGACGGCACGCTTCGTGTGGTGCCCATAGCGCGCCCGCCACGGCTTTCGGGGGTTATCGATTCGCATTTCCACCGCATTCGAGAGCGATCGATCACGAGCCGGGAAGGCAATCATGAATCGAGTAGTCAAGGCGGCTGTCGCCGTCACAGTATTCGGCCTGGCGGCGGCTTTGGCCGTGCCGGCACAAGCAGAAGTCGGGAACAACGGCGTCAGGAGCGACGGGGGCGGCACCAACAGCCCGCTCGACAGCCTGCTGGGCGGCGGCCTGCTGAACGACGGCCTGCTGAGCGGGCTGATCGGCGGCGGCCAGCTGAACGGGCTGCTGGGCGGCGGCCTTCAGGGCAAGTCCGCGGCACAGCCCAGCCGTCCGATGACGGACGTCGAGCGGGACATCGCAGCAGAGAACCGGCAGAGGTACTCCACCACGCCGAACGCGGCCGAGGACGTCACCAACTTCGGCGGTCCGCTGCCGGAGCTGTCGCCGATCGTCGGCGGGTTCTCGCTCGGCGGCGGGGGCCTGACCGAGTCCCTGCCCGTGCCCGTCCTGTCGGGGGCGGCACGCATGGCACAGCCCGTCGCGACCTCGGTGAAGTCCGGCAAGCAGGGCGGCGGCCAGGTCGTGAGCGAGGGAGACACCCTGCGCGGCGCATACGACGCGACGACGGGCCTGCTCAACACGTCCTTCGGCGACGCGATGAACAAGCTGAACAACAACAGCGTGCTGCCGGGCACCGGATCCAGCCTGCTGAACACCAGCGCGGCCACGGCCAAGACCATGAGCGGCACCAGCAAGGGCGTCGAGACCCTGTCGGCCGAGTCGATCGTGGCCGGCCTCGGCGAGGCGGCCCGGCGGGCCCTGCCGCACGCCGCGAGCGGCCGGCTGTCGCCGATGATCGGCCAGGTCGCGCCGGTCGAGATGGCTCCGGTCATCGAGGCGCTGCCCAGCACCGCGCAGGCCGCCTCCATGGACGAGCTCACGCCGCTCGTCGAGGACACCTCGGGCGTCGTGTCCGCCAACGGCACCAAGGCCACCGGCACCTACGGTGACGTGCTGACCGCGCTCGGATGGTCCACCGACTCGCTGACGAGCTCGGTGCGGGACTCCTGGATTCGCGACTAGACGCGATCGAGGCGCCGTAGAGCGGCGGCTCGCCGAGGGCCGGGATGACGGTTCGCGGGCGTCCGAGGTGCCGACGCCCATGAACCGGCCGTACCGGCTGCGAAGCGGTCCCGTTCGCGCGCTTCAGCTGTTCCCTGAACGGCGTGTTCCCTTTCCCGGGCCGGACGGCTGCCGGCGCTCTGGCGCGGCAGGTCCGGTGTCGTCGCCGCGACGTGGCGCGTCGCGTGCCGATGTGCTGGAAGGGCGGTCCGCGTGCCGCCCGTTCCCGCCCGGCAGGCCCGGTGCCGTCACTCTGGTGCGGTAGGTCGGCGGGGGCTGACTGGGAACACCGGCGCTCCGGCAGGCCGGCAGGGGGCTGACTGGGGACGTTCTCGCACCGACGCGGCAGGCCGGCGGGGCGCTCACAGGTGCCGAGCGCCGACGGCACTGGCGCGCGTGGGTGGCGAGACCCCGCGCAAGCGGGCAGATCTCATGACGGGCCTGGGCGGACGCGCCCACGCCCTGGCTCGCGCAGCGCGCCGCCACTGCAGGGCAGCGGCGTCGCACGAGCCCGGCCCCCCCCCCCCTCTCCGGGGGGGGGCGGGCGGGTGGTTGTTGGGGGGGCGGGGGCGGGGAAAACCCCCACAGTAGGGCGGAGGACCGGGGGCGCCCCGGCCCCAGGCGCCCACCCCCCGGT
>NZ_JBSFTC010000289.1:0-13771 GCF_053590415.1 Nonomuraea sp. NPDC003201 | reverse complement strand
GGGCGGCGCTGGGCGACCAGGCCTACGCGCGGGCCCGGCGAGCGGGCGCGCGGCTCTCCCACCGGGAGGCGCTGGCGCTCGCCGGAGTGCCCGACGAGGTCGTCGACCGCTCACCGCTGAGCGCCATCACCGCCGCCACCGATCAGCCGGCCCCGTGGTGAGAGTCCGGTGAGGACGCGGTGAGACCGGATCGGCAGGGTCAGGGGCATGGACATCCTGATCTCCGGCGCGAGCGTCGCCGGCCCCGCGCTCGCCCTCTGGCTCACCCGGTACGGCCATCGCACCACCGTCGTCGAACGCGCCCCCGCCCTCCGTGCGGGCGGCTACGCCGTGGACTTCCGCGGCGAGGCGCATCTGACCGTCCTTCGCAAGATGGGCATCCTGGACGCCGTCGAACGCGAGCAGACCCACATGGGCGCCATGTGGAACGTCAACGAGGCCGGCAGGAAGCTCGTGGCCATGCCCGAAGACCTGTTCGCGGGCGACGTCGAGATCCTCCGCGGCGACCTGGCCCGCATCCTGTACGACGCCACCCAGGCCCACACCGAGTACGTCTTCGGCGACTCCATCACGGCCGTCGACCAGGACGCGGACGGGGTGACGGTCACCTTCGAGCGGACCCCGGCCAGGCGCTTCGACCTCGTGGTGGGCGCGGACGGCCTGCACTCGAACGTGCGGTCCCTGGCCTTCGGCCCCGAGCGCGACTACCTGTCGTACCTGGGCCTCTATTCGGCGGTGTTCACGATCGACAACTACCTCGGGCTCGACCACAGCGGTCACGCCTACAACGTCCCGGGCAAGATGGCCGCGATCTACAGCGCGAGGGGGAACGCCGAGGCCAAGGCCGTGTTCTGGTTCGGCTCACCGCCGCTCGACCGCGACCGGCACGACGTCGCCCGCCAGCAGGAGCTCCTGGAGCAGGCGTACGAGGGCGTCGGCTGGGAGGTCCCGGAGCTGATGCGCAGGATGCGGCGGACGGACGACTTCTACTTCGACTCGGTCGGCCAGATCCGCCTGGACTCCTGGTCACGCGGCCGGGTGGTGCTGCTGGGCGACGCCGCGTGCTGCGCCTCGCCGCTGTCCGGCATGGGCACCGGGCTGGCGATGGTGAGCGCGTACGTGCTGGCGGGCGAGCTGGCCGCGGCAGGGGGCGACCATCGCGCCGCCTTCGCCGGCTACGAGCGGGAGGTGCGCGCCTACGCCGAGGGGTGCCAGCGGTCGGCCGTGGGCGTCAGCAGGTTCATGGTCCCGGAGAACAGGTTCATGGCCTGGTTCATGAACCAGAACTACCGGCTCCTGCCGTATCTGCCGTGGAAGGGGCTGATGGCGAAGTCGGTCAGGAAGACCGCCGGCGCCATCAGCCTCAAGGACTACGGGACCTACGAGGTCACTCGCCCAGCCGGGCCAGCTCCTCGTCCACGACCTTCGGGTCGAGCTTCTTGAACAGCGGCACGGGCGGCGCGAGCGGCGTGCCCGGCTTGATCGGCCGGTGCTCCCACCGGGCCGCCCCGTCGTACTCGCCGGTGATCACCGGGTAGGGGGTGCCGCCGTCCTCGTCGACCTCGCGGATCTCCGGCATGCCCGACCACACACCCTCGCCGCCGAGCATGGTGAAGACCTTGTTGGACGAGCTGGGCAGGAACGGCGTGAGCATCGTCTTGGCGTCGTCGACCACCTGGAGCGCGACGTGCAGGATCGACTTCTGCCGCTCCGGGTCCTCCTTGAGCTTCCACGGCTCCTGCTCGGCCAGGTATTTGTTGGCCTCGCGGACCACGTCGAACGCCTCGTTGATCCCGTTCTTGAAGCGCGACCTGCTCAGCTCCTCACCCACCGGCGCGAACGCCTTGCGCGAGCGCTCCAGCAGGGCCCGGTCGGCGTCGGTGAGGTCGCCCGGCTCGGGCACCGCCCCGAAATTCTTCGCCGCCATCGAGATCGACCGGTTGACCAGGTTTCCCCAGGCCGCGACCAGCTCGCCGTTGTTGCGGTTGACGAACTCCTGCCAGGTGAAATCGGTGTCCTGGTTTTCCGGTCCGGCCACCGCGATGTAGTAGCGAAGGGCGTCGGCGTCGTAACGCGCCAGGAAATCTCTTACGTAAATTACTACTTGCCTGGACGAGGAGAACTTCTTGCCCTCCATCGTCAGGAACTCGCTGGAGACCACCTCGGACGGCACCTGGAGCCCGCCGAGCGAGCCCGGCGTGCCGGCGCGGTCGCCCTGCCCGCTGTAGCCGTACAGCATCGCCGGCCAGATCTCGGCGTGGAAGACGATGTTGTCCTTGCCCATGAAGTAGTAGCCGCGGGCGTCGGGGTTCTGCCACCACTGGCGCCACGCGTCGGGGTCGCCCGAGCGCCTGGCCCACTCGATGGACGCCGACAGGTAGCCGATCACCGCGTCGAACCACACGTACAGGCGCTTGTTGGGCTGGTCGCGCCAGCCGTCGAGCGGGATCGGCACGCCCCAGTCGAGGTCGCGGCTGATCGCGCGCGGCTGCAGGTCGCCGAGCAGGTTGAGCGCGAACTTCAGCACGTTGGGCCGCCACTCGCCCTGCTTGGACTGCAGGTAGGAGCCGAGGACCTCGGTGAAGGCGGGCAGGTCGAGCATGAAGTGCTCGGTCTCGACGAACGTGGGCGTCTCGCCGTTGATGCGGCTCTTGGGGTTGATCAGCTGGATCGGGTCGAGCTGGTTGCCGCAGTTGTCGCACTGGTCGCCGCGCGCGCCGTCGTAGCCGCAGATGGGGCAGGTGCCCTCGATGTAGCGGTCGGGCAGAGTGCGGCCGGTCGAGGGGGAGATCGCCCCCATCGTGGTCTTGGGGAAGATATAGCCGTTGTCGAAGAGGCCCTTGAAGATCTCTTGTGTGACGGCGTAGTGGTTTTTCGTCGTGGTCCTGGTGAACAGGTCGTAGGAGAGCCCGAGCCCGGTGAGGTCCTCGGCGATGACGCGGTTGTAGCGGTCGGCCAGCTCCCTGGCGGTCACGCCTTCCTTGTCGGCCTGCACCTGGATGGGCGTGCCGTGCTCGTCGGTGCCTGACACCATCAGCACCTTGTTGCCCGCCATCCGCTGGTAGCGGCTGAAGACGTCGGACGGCACGCCGAACCCGGAGACGTGCCCGATGTGGCGGGGGCCGTTTGCGTACGGCCACGCGACGGCGGTCAAGATGTGCTGGGACATAGTCCTTAGCCTACGGGGCTCCCTGTCCGTCTCGGACCGAATCCCCCGCGTCGGCGGGGCCCGTCAGGACCCCGCCGTAGGGGACGGCTATCGCTTGGACTCCTCCAGGGAAACCGCCTCCGCGGCCTCCTCGGCGGCCTTGGCGGCCACGTCGATGGAGGTCTCGCGCGTGCGGCGGATGCCGAGGATGCTGATGAACAGCGCCGCGAAGATCGTCTGGAAGCTCATGACCAGAGCGGTCGCGGAAGGCACGACGAGACGCAGCGACTCGCGCGGGTCGAGCTCGCCGAAGCTGCGCACCTGCCAGTGGACCAGCGACATCACCAAGCCGATCAGACCGGCCAGCGCCAGCAGGCCGCCGACCACGAGCCCCTTCTCCAGGCTCACGATGTCGATCAGCCGCCGGATGCGCGGCGACTCGGGCAGGAAGCCCTCCTCGGCCGCGTAGACCTTGGTGAACACGGCGAACAGGGCCGCCTGGAAGCCGATCACGACCAGGGCTGACGACCCGACGAGGGTGTCGACGTCGAAGGCCAGCTCACCGATCTCCACCGGGCCGAACGTCAGCGCCGTCCCGGCGACGAGGCCGATGATCATCATCAGCACGCCGGGGTAGAAGAACAGCCACTTCGGGCTGTAGAGGAGCAGGAAGCGCAGGTGGCGCCAGCCGTCGCGCCAGGAGCGCAGGTGCGGCGGGCGGGAGCGGCCGTCGGGCGAGAGCGTGGTGGGCACCTCGCGCACGTCGAGGCCCGACAGCGTCGAGCGGACCACCATCTCGGAGGCGAACTCCATGCCGCCCGTCTGCAGCTGCAGCTTGAGGATCGAGTCGCGCCGGAACCCGCGCAGCCCGCAGTGGAAGTCGCCGATGGCCGAGGGGAAGAACAGCCGGCCGACGAACGACAGCACGGGGTTGCCGAGGTAGCGGTGGAGCGGGGGCATGGCGCCCGGGGCGATGCCGCCCTTGAAGCGGTTTCCCATCACCAGGTCGGCGCCGTCGCGCAGCTGCTCGACGAACGGCAGCAGCGCGGTGAAGTCATAGGAGTCGTCGGCGTCGCCCATGATGACGTATTTGCCGCGCGCCGCCCTGATCCCGCCCATGAGGGCGTTGCCATAGCCCTTCTCGTCGACGTGGACCACGCGGGCTCCGGCGTCGCGGGCGAGCTGTTGTGAGCCGTCCGTGCTGCCGTTGTCGGCGATCAGGACCTCGCCCTCGATGCCGTGCTCCTCCATGCACGCCAGCGCCTTGCGTACACAGACTTCCACGGTCTCCGCCTCATTGAGGCAGGGCATGACCACCGTCAGTTCCACGTGTCTACCCTTCAGTTAAGACTCTTCCAGTGAACCATCATGCCCTGTGCCCAACCGTGCTCGGGTCAAGACCCAAAAACGACTGGCATTCTTTACAGCATGGTGAGCGTCGCGGAGATTACCCCTGTGGACCACTCCGCTCCTGGCCGGGCAGCTCGTTGGCTGTCATTCGTGCGCCGGCATCGAGTGTTCGCCGCGGTTTTCGGCGTTGGCGCCGTGCTGCGGCTCATCACCATGCTCGGCTACGGCCCGGCCATGTGGTTCAACGACTCCTACGAGTACGTCTCGGTGGCGCTGCACCCGCGGCCGCACCCGATCAGGCCCGACGGCTACAGCTTCTGGCTCATGCTGCTCAAGCCGTTCCACAGCTTCGCACTGGTGATCTTCACGCAGCACCTGATGGGCCTGGCCACGGCCTGCCTGATCTACGCGTTGCTGCGGATCAAGTTCCGGCTGCCGAAGTGGGGCGCCACGCTGGCGGCGGCGCCGGTGCTGCTGGACGCGTACCAGATCCAGCTCGAGCAGCTGGTGATGTCCGACAGCATGTTCACGCTGCTCGTGGTGGGCGTCATCACGCTGGTGCTGTGGAAGCGGCGGCTGTCGTGGCAGGCGGGCGCGGTCGTCGGCCTGCTGCTGGCGGTGACGTGGCTGACCCGCTCGATCGGCCTGCCGATCCTGGCGCTGGTGGTGCTCTACCTGCTGGTCAAGCGGACCGGCTGGCGCCCGATCGTCGCCGTGATCACGGCCTGCGCGGTGCCGGTGATGGCGTACATGGGCTGGTTCGCCTCCGCGTACGGCAAGTTCGCGATGACCAACAGCGACGGTCTCATCCTCTACATGCGCACGGCCATCTTCGCCGACTGCAACAAGATGAAGATCGACAAGTACAAGGAGGTCCAGCTCCTCCTGCTGTGCATCAACGACCCGGTCAGCCAGCGCAAGGACTACGCGCAGTGGTACCTGTGGGGCCAGGGCAACGGCGACGGCACGGGCACCGGCGAGGTGCTGCACCGGTGGGGCATCAACAAGAAGTGGAGCGAGATCACCAACGACGCGGCCAGCGCGTTCGCCACGCGGGCGATCCTGTCGCAGCCCGGCGACTACCTCAAGGTGGTCACGCGTGACTTCTTCCGCTCGTTCCACTGGGGCCGGCCGATGTTCCCCGACCCGTCGACATACGGCATGTACCAGTTCAAGCCGTACGTCGAGCCGGACGAGAGCGGCCAGCCCAAACGGCTGCCGAAGTGGTCGTCGTACGCGGGCGGCCGCACCGACACCGACGCGTTCAGCTACGAGCAGGGCCCGCCGGAGACCCGCATCGTGCACCCGTGGGCCGACATCATGAGCGGCTACCAGAAGGTGTTCTACCTGCGCGGCATCATGCTCGGCGGCATCCTGCTGATCGGCCTGTACGGCGTCGCGGTCAGGTGGCGCAAGTTCGGCGGCCCGGTGGCGCTGCCGTGGCTCGGCGCGGTGGGGCTGCTGCTGGCCCCGGCGGCGACGGCGGAGTTCGACTACCGGTACGTGCTCCCGGCCGTCCCGCTGGCCTGCGTCGCCGCGGCGATCACGCTGCGCCGCGGCGTCACTTGGGCGCGGCTGTCACCCAAGAACGCATCAGCATCCGAGCCCACCAGTCTGCGTGTGTGATCGTCTCGGCGGTCAGCACCGGATAGAGCCACCAGAAGTTGATCAGCACGATGAGCGCGAACGCCCCCACCAGCGCGGCCCCGGTCGCCCGCCGTGGCGCGGGGGCGTCCTGCCTGCCCAGCACCAGCCCCGCCACCAGCACGAGCGCCAGCACCATGAACGGCACGACGGGGATCATGTAGAACAGGTACATCGTCCGGTTGTCGGCGAGGGCGTAGTAGAACCACGGCAGCCAGCCCGCCGCGACGCCCAGCAGCGCCGCCCCCGCCCGCCAGTCGCGCGTGGCCACGTACCAGGCGACGAGGCCGACCAGCGCCAGCACGGCGGCGTACCACAGGGCCGGGGTGCCGACTCCGAGCACGGCCTGTGAGCACTTGTCGGCCCCGCACGCCGACGGCGGGATGTCCGACGGGTAGTGGAACGAGACGGGCCTGATCAGCAGCGGCCACTGCCACGGCTCCGACATGTACGGGTGGTATTCGTGCAGGTTGCTGTGATAGCCCAGCACCTGCACCTGGTACTGCAGCCACGACCGCACCGAGTCGACCACGAAGAACAACGGCCCGGACGAGGTGGCCTGCGTCCAGTTGCGCCCCCAGCCGCCGGCGGTGGCGAACCACCCGGTCCACGAGGCCACGAAGGTGACCGCGGGCACGAGCGCCATGGCCGCGAACGCGCCCGGCAGGTCGTACGAGAACGCCCCCCGGTACGGCTGCCGCAGCCCCAGCGCCCGCCTGGCCCCCAGGTCCCACATGAGGCTCATGACCGCGAACGCGATCAGGAAGAAGATCCCCGACCACTTCACCGCGCACGCCGCCCCCAGGCAGAGCCCGGCCGCGAGCCGCCACGGCCGCAGCCCCAGACGTGGCCCCAGTTCGCCGATCGGCCCGCGCTCGTGCCAGTCGGCCAGCCGTTGCCGCGCCCAGTCCCGGTCGGTCACCAGGCAGGCGAACCCCGCCAGCACCCAGAACATCAGGAAGATGTCCAGCAGCGCCGTGCGCGACAGCACCAGGTGCAGGCCGTCGAGCGAGAGCAGCAGCCCGGCCAGGCAGCCCAGCAGCGTCGAGCGCGTCATCCTGCGCGCCACCCTGGCCATGATCAGGATGGACAGCGTGCCGATCAGCGCCGCCGCGAAGCGCCAGCCGAACGGGTCCATCCCGAACAGCCACTCGCCCACGCCGATCATCCACTTGCCCAGCGGCGGGTGCGCCACGAACGAGGCGCAGTCGTCGGGCTGCGGGCACTGCTTGAAGATGTCCAGGTTGCCGGTGATGAGGCGTCTGTCCGCGATCGGGTCCTTGGCGTCGCCGAGCATGGTCCGCTCGACGCCGTGCGTGATCAGCGAGTACGCGTCCTTGGCGTAGTACGTCTCGTCGAAGACGACGGCCTTGGGCTCGTCGAGCCTGATGAACCGCAGGAGGCCGCCGAACAGCGCGACCAGGATCGGCCCGGCCCAGCCCAGCATGGGTGTCCCCGGCATCGGCGGGACCAGTCGCTGAGCGGAAACCCCCCAGTTCCTCACGATGCGCACCCTATGGCGTAGGGGATCTCCTGTGAACCAGGTCATAGAGCTCGCGTTTGGGGATGCCCGCCTGCCTGGCCACCTCGGCGACGGCGAGCTTGCGCTGGACGCCCTCGGCGACCCTGCGGTCCACCTCGGCGACCAGCTCGTCCAGGTCCGGCTCGCCCTCCCCCGGCGCGTATCCGGCGACCACGAGCGTGATCTCGCCCTTGACGTCCTTCGCCGCCCATTCGGCCAGCTCGCCGAGCCCGCCCCGCCGTACCTCCTCGTACGTCTTGGTCAGCTCGCGGCACACGGCGGCCTGCCGGTCGGGGCCGAACGCCTCGGCCATGGCCTCCAGGGAGCTCGCCAGCCGGCGCGGCGACTCGAAGAAGACCATCGTGCGCTCCTCGGCCGCCAGGGAGGCCAGGCGGCGGGCCCGCTCGCCCGGCTTGCGCGGCGGGAAGCCCTCGAAGCAGAACCGGTCGCTGGCCAGCCCGGACACGGCCAGCGCGGTCGTGACGGCGCTCGGCCCCGGCAGCGCGGTGACCGTGATGCCCTCCTCGACCGCCAGGCGCGTCAGGCGGTAGCCGGGGTCGGAGACGCCCGGCATGCCCGCGTCCGTGATGACCACGACCGTGCGGCCCTCTTTCAGGGTCTCCAGGAGCTCCTTGGCCCGCGCCACCTCGTTCTGGTCGTAGTAGGACACCACCCGGCCCTCGATCTCCACGCCCAGCTCGTTCGCGAGCCTGCGCAGCCGCCTGGTGTCCTCGGCGGCCACCACGTCGGCGCTTCCGAGCACCTCGCGCAGCCGCGGCGAGACATCACCCGCCTGGCCGATGGGGGCTCCTGCCAGCACCAACCTGCCGTCTCCAGTCACCTGACCATTGTGGCAGGGCATCCCAAATAACCGTGTTTCTGCGTTTGCGATCGGCTTGGGGCCCGTACGATGTCCGAATGGCGGTGACCGATTCCCCATACCAGGCCAACGAGAGCTCGGAGGTCGGCGACAGCCTTCCCAAGACGATGTCCGTACGCGAACGGCTCGTGCCTCCCATGCACGGCAGCATCCTGTGGGGCTGGATCGGCCCACTGCTGGTCACCCTTTTCGGCGCAGTCCTGCGCTTCATCAACCTGGGCCACCCCAAGGCGGTGGTGTTCGACGAGACGTACTACATGAAGGACGCGTTCTCGCTGATCACCTGGGGTGTCGAGCGGACCACCATCAAGGACGCCGACAAGGCGATCATCGCCGGCAACACCGACATCTGGCAGTCGTGCACGTCCGAGACCCTCGACAAGTGCGCCTCCTACGTCGTCCACCCGCCGCTGGGCAAGTGGATGATCGGCGTGGGCGAGTGGCTGTTCGGGCTCAACCCGTTCGGCTGGCGCTTCGCCGCCGCGCTGATCGGGTCGCTGTCGATCCTCATCCTGGCCAGGGTGGCCCGCAGGATGACGCGCTCGACGCTGCTGGGCTGCTTCGCCGGCCTGCTGCTGGCCCTCGACGGCCTGCACTACGTGCTCTCGCGCACGGCGCTGCTGGACATCTTCCTGATGTTCTGGGTGCTGGCCGCGTTCGCCTGCCTGGTGGTCGATCGCGACCAGGCCCGCGAACGGCTCGCGACCTGGTACGAGAACTCGCCGCTCTCGCCGCACGGTCCCTCGCTGGGGATCAGGTGGTGGCGGATCGGCGCCGGGGTCTGCCTGGCCTTCGCGATGTCGGTCAAGTGGTCGGGGCTGGCGTTCGCCGTGGCGTTCGCGATCATGTCCGTGATGTGGGACTTCGGCGCCCGCCGGGCCGTCGGGCTGCGCAATCCGTACGTCGGGGCGTTCAACAAGGACGTGCCGCAGGCGTTCCTGGCGTTCGCCGTGGTCCCGTTCGTCACCTACATGGCCACCTGGATCGGCTGGTTCGCCAACGCGACCGGCTACGGGCGCGACTGGAATCAGGCCACCTCCGCGGGCAACCCGATCTTCTTCGTGGTCGACTCGATGCGGTCGTGGATCAAGTACCAGTGGCAGGTCTACACGTTCCACAGCGGGCTGGAGACCTCGCACCCGTACATGTCGGAGCCCTGGCAGTGGCCGCTGCTGCTGCGCCCGGTCGCCTTCTACTACGAGGGCAAGCAGAACACGTGCGGCGTCAAGGACTGCTCCGAGGCCGTGCTGGGCGTGGGCACGCCGGTGATCTGGTTCGGCGCGGTGGCCGCGCTGGTGGCCCTGATCGCGTGGTACGTCTCCTCGCGCGACTGGCGGGCGGGGGCCGTGCTGCTGTCGTACGCCATGGGCCTGGTGCCGTGGATCTACTTCGCCGTCGCCGACAACCGTACGATGTTCCTGTTCTACGCCATCCCGATGGTGCCGTTCATGGTGCTGGCCATCACGCTGTGCGCCGGGCTGCTGATCGGGTCGTCGAAACCGACGATCACGGGGGCGATGCCGCTACGGCGCACCGTCGGGGCCGCCGTGGTCGGCGCGTTCACGCTGCTCGCGCTCATCAACTTCTGGTGGCTGCACCCGATCCTGTCCGCCGAACTCATCCCGTACACCGAGTGGAAGGCCCGCATGTTGTTCGAGAAACGGTGGATATGATCTGCTTACCATCCGCCCCATAGTGGTTTCTTAGGGTTATCGCTGTGCAAGACCCAATACGCACCGGATTCGGCCATCGTCAGGCCCGGGGTCGATACGGCAAACTTCGAGGCATGAGTGCACCGGATGTCACCGCCCTGCTCGCCGAGTTGGAGCGCTCTCAGCCGGAGCTGGCCGAGGAGGCCAGGACCGCCGTCGAATGGCTGACGGGTGGAGAGCCGCTGGAAACGGTGACCCAGCTCGACGTCTGCGAGTTCCTCTGGTACACGTTGCCGCTCAAGGTGGGCGGCGACCACGAACGACTGGCACGTTCGCTGGGCCGGCTGCTCCAGCTCGGCGGGATGGAGCGCTATGCCGCTCTGTGCGTGTCACCCACGACCCTCCAGATCCTCCGTACCTACGCCCGTGAGGGTGAGGACGCCGGCACCAGCGCCTACCAGCAGGCGCTCGAGGCCACGGGCGTGCTCCCGCCCGACGTCCCCGAACTGCAGTGGAGCATGATCATGGGGCCCGAGGAGCTGGGCGCGCACCTCGCCTGCTCCGCCGCCCTCGAACTGGCGATCGTCGCCGGTGAGACCGTCGACCGCACCGCCCTGACCCGCCGCTGGCTCACCGAGCCCCGCTCCGAGCTGGGCGGCGACAGCTGGCTCAACCGGGTGCACGGCGAACGCCTCAACCGCTGGGTGCTGGGCCGCGGCCCGGCCAGGCGCGAGCTGGCCCAGCCGTTCGAGGTGCGCCTGCACGCGCCCATCACCCCGCAGCCCCTGCCCCCGTTGCACCGTCTCCTCACCCTGGCCGCCTCGGAGGAGAGCCTGCCGCTGCGGCTGGCACCCTCGCCCGAGGCGCTCAGGCTGCGCGAGCTGGCCGAGCGGGAGCTCGGCGCGATCAGCCGCGACGGCACGAAGCTGGCCATCACCGACTACGGCCGGCGGCTGCTCAAGTCCAAGTCGGCCATGTGGTCGGCGGTCACGAGGCTGCTGCTGGCCAGGGGGAAGCACGAGTTCGAGGTGTCGGCGCGGGAGGCCGCGCTGATGCTGATCGCCGACGGCACGCTGATGTCGCCCACCGAGCTGCGCGAGCGGGTGGCGGAAGTGGTCGGCGGCGAGGGCTGGCATCCCACCACGACCGTGGAGGACGTCGCCGCTCCGGTGGCCGACCTGATCTCGCAGCTCACCGCGCTGGGGCTGGCCTTCAGCGACGAGCTGGCGGTGCGGATGGACCGCTCCGGCCAGCTCGCCGCCCTGGCGGCCCTGCGCGCCCACGCCCTGCGACCGAGGAAGTACGTCAACCCGAGCTGACGAACGTGCTCAGCCCAGCGGCACGCGGCCCACGGCCTGCTTGAACTCAGGACATTCCACAAGCGGGTCGTGGTCGCAGGTCACCGCGTGCCGCAGGCTGTCGCGCAGCCGGGTGAGCTGCGCGACCCGCTCGGACACCTCGCGCTCCTTGGCCGCCATGCGCTCGCGCAGCCTCGCGTCGGACGGCCTGGCGCGCAGGAACTCGGCGATCTCCGACAGCGTGAACCCCGCGTCCCGGGCGCACGTGATCAGCGCCAGGCGCTCCAGCGTCTCGGGACGGTACGCGCGGCGCAGGCCGTTGCGTCCTTCCGCCTGGATGAGCCCCTTGCGCTCGTAGAACCGCAGCGCCGACGCGGCCAGCCCGCTCTGCCTGGCCACCTCGCCTATGTCGATCAACGTGTCTTCCACGACCTGGCCCCTTGACTTGAACCGCGCTTCAAGTCGCAGTCTAGTGCGCATGCGAATTCACCACCTGAATCTCGGCTCCATGCGCGAGATCGAATCCCCGGACGGGCAGCCGGCGGCGCCCGCCGTGTGCCACGCGCTGCTGATCGAGACGCCCGCCTCCGGGCTCGTCCTGGTCGAGGCCGGGCTGGGCCTCGACGACGTGGCCAAGCCCGAGGAGATGCTGGAGCGCGAGTGGGCGGAGCTCGTCGAGCCGCTGCTCTCGCCCGACGAGACGGCCGTGCGGCAGGTTGCCGCGCTCGGTTACGACCCGCTCGACGTACGGCACATCGTGCTGACCCACCTGGACGTGGACCACAGCGGCGGCCTGCCCGACTTCCCGCACGCCCGGGTGCACGTCATGGAGGTCGAACTGGAGGACGCCATCGCCCAGGCCCCGAACCGCCGCTACCGCCCGGGCCACTGGGCCCACTCACCCAAATGGGTGACTTATCCGGACACGGGCACCCGGTGGATGGGTGTGGACGGGGTGCGGCCGCTGACGGACCTGGGCGAGGACTTCCTGCTCGTGCCGCTGGACGGGCACACCCGCGGGCACGCCGGGGTGGCGGTCAACGACGGCGAACGCTGGCTGCTGCACGCCGGGGACGCGTACTTCTACCACGGCGAACTGGACCGCGAGCCCCAGCCGCACCCGCTGATGGACCTCGTGCAGGTCAGCGCCCAGGTCGACGCCGAGCGCCGCCTGTCCAGCCAGGAGCGCCTGAGGTCGCTCGTCCACGACCACGGCGTCGCAGTCTTCTCCGCGCATGACCCTTGGGAACTGTCCCATTACATACGGTAGTTACCATTGGTCTCATGGAGCTGTTCCCAGCAATGCCGCTCGCGGAGTGGGCGGAGGCCAAGGAGACCTTTCACAGGTTCGCGCAGATCGTGGGGAAGATCCGGTTGTCGTCGAGCAACCGGCGCAACCACTGGTGGCAGGTGCCCTTCCACCCGACCGGGCGCGGGCTCACCACGCGTCCGATGGGCGGGCTGGGCGAGCAGCCGCTGTTCAGCATCGACTTCGACCTGGTGCGCCACCGGCTGGTGGTGGACGTGCTCGACGGGCGCAGCGCGGAGTTCACCCTGATCGGGCGGTCGGTGGCGTCGTTCCATGACCGGCTCTTCGAGACGCTCGCGGGGCTGGGGATCCGGCCGGAGATCTGGGCCGTGCCGTTCGACCTGGGCGACGACACGCCGTTCGCCGACGACACCCTGCACGCCCGGTACGACCCCGTCCTGATCAACCGCTACTGGCGGATCCTGTCGCAGGTGGTGCAGCTGCTCGACCGCTTCGCCGCCGACTTCGCCGGCAAGACCTCGCCGGTGCACCACTTCTGGCACACGTTCGACATCGCCGTGACGCGCTTCACCGGCCGCGTGGTCCGGGTCTCGCCCGACGCCGACCCGGTCACGCGGGAGGCGTACAGCTGGGAGGTCATCAGCGCGGGCTTCTGGTTCGGCGACAAGGAGCGGCCGTGGCCGGCGTTCTACTCCTACACCGCGCCGGAGCCCAAGGGCCTGGAACTCGAGCCGCTGCGGCCCGTGGAGGCCGAGTGGCTGCCCGCCCGGGGCAGCCACCTGGCCATCCTCAAGTACGACGACGTGCGCGCGATGGGTGATCCGGTCGCGTCCGTGCTGGAGTTCCTGGACAGCGCCTACCAGGCGGGGGCCCGGCTGACCGGGGTCGACATGGAGGCGGTGAGCTCGCCTGGGGGCGTCACGGTTACGGCCGCGAGGGCGGTTTGCACGGAGTGGAGGCGTACCTCGATGTCTGATCGACGAGTGACCGTGCGCAAAACGTACAAG
>NZ_JBSFTC010000288.1:0-13807 GCF_053590415.1 Nonomuraea sp. NPDC003201 | reverse complement strand
CGGCCTTCGGCAACTCCTCCCGATAGGCCCGGAACGCCACCAGTGGCGTCCAAGAAATCCCAATTCGTCCGAACTATTTCGCTGAGATCACCTCAGTGTCGGGGGCTACCGGGCCGCGTACAACGCCGGTCAATTCCGTGAGAACCTGCGCCGGCATTTCGCGCACGGCAAGCCGGTCGTCGTCACCGAATTCGGGACCTGCGCCTACACCGGCGCGGGCGAACTCGGCGCGATGGCGTGGCAGCCGCCGAACGCGGCCGTGCGAGACGAGGGCGAGCAGGTGCGTTACTTCACCGAACTGCTCGACCTCTTCCACGAGGAGGGCATCGACACGGCGCTCTGGTTCACGTTCGCGGCATTCACTCTGCAAGGCGAGCAGGACCTCAGCTCTTACGGCGTGGTGAAAATGCTCGACGAGACCCGGTGGACGCCCAAGGAAGTCTTCCATGCCATGGCCGCCAGATACGCGCGCGCATAATGTCGCGGCGCTTCAGCGCCGTCAACGGCGGGCGTAGCCGCCCAAGGCGGGTTCCAGCAGGCCGAAGGCGCGGTCGGCGGTGTCGGCGAGTATCGCGAAGATCTCGCCGGAGGTCCTGCCTTCGAGGACCAGGCGCTGCCCCTCGAAGAACAGCAGCCGGTCCACGGCGGCGAGCTGGGCGGCGGCGAGTTTCGTCGTGATTCCCGCATCGCCGGTCTCCTCGGCCAGCACGGCCCACAGAGCCTGCTCGGCGCCGCGCTCTACAGCTCCATGGTCCTGCTGCCGCTCTTCTACCAGCAGGTTCATCACACGGACGCGTTCCGTACCGGCCTGCTCCTCATCCCGCAGGCGCTCGGCGCGTTCGCCGCGGGACGGCTCGTCCACCGTTACGGCGCGCGCGCCGTCGTATTCACCGGCCTGCTGCTCATGGCCGCGGGAACGGCCGTGTTCACCCAAGCGGGCGCGGGACCGGCGGCGTGGTCACTGAGCGTGTCGCTGGTGGTCCAGGGGCTCGGTCTCGGAAGCGTGATGGGCCCGACGATGGGAGCCGCCTACGCGTCCGTCGACGAGCGGGAAACGCCGCGCGCCGCGAGCGCCCTGAACGTCCTCAACCGGATCGGTGGATCACTGGGCACCGCGATCTTCCTGATCGTGCTGGAGAATCAGCTCGCCGGCGCCCACGCCGGCCCCGAGTCCGCGTTCGGCGTCACGTTCGGCTGGGCGCTGGCCCTGGCAGTGCTGGCCCTCGTCCCCGCGGCGCTGTTCCCCCGGAGGAGAACGTCGCCATCCTGAGCCGGCTACTTCGCTCCCGCGCTTCCGCGATCCTGTCGCAGGGATCGGAGCACCGCGTGGATGGACGGCCGCCGGTCGGCATCGGTGCGCCACACCGCGTAGATGTGGCGGGTCAGGCGTGGCCGCACCTCGACGAAGCGGACCCCGTCGGGGACGGGGTCACGGCCGAGTCTGGGAATGATCGCCACGCCGAGGCCGGCGGCGACGAGGGCCAGTTGGGTGTGGTGTTCGCCGGCGGTGTAGGCGATATCCGGTTCGGCACCGCGAGAACGCAGCGTTTCCACCAGCCAGGAGTTGCAGATCCAGCCGTCACTCCAGGTGATCCACGGCTCGCCGGCGAATCGCTCGATCTCCACGGTGGTCCGCGAGGCCAAGGGGTGCCCCTCAGGCACCGCGATGTCGGCGACGTCGTCGAGCAGCCTGGCCCTGCTCAAGTTGCCGGGCAGGGACAAGGGAGAGTCCCACCAATCCTGGACGATGGCCATGTCCAGATCGCCGCGGCTCACCCCCGGCACCGCTGCGTGCGGCTCGCACTCCTGCAACATGATCCGCAGCCGTGGGTGATCACGACGGAGATCCCGCAGCGCGGGCGGGACCAACCCGCGCGCGGCCGTCGCGAAGGCGGCCAGCGTCAGCTGCCCGGCGACGACGCCACGGCAGGCCTCCAGGTCCGCCTCGGCCCGTTCGGCCAGCGCCAATATCTGCCCCGCGTGGACGGCGAGCAACTCGGCGGCCTCGGTGAGACGCACGCCGCGGCCCTTGCGCTCCAGCAGGCGCTGCCCGACCTCTTGCTCCAGTTTCGCCATCTGCTGGGAGATCGCCGAGGTGGTGACATGCAGGATGTCCGCGGCCGCGGTGACCGACCCGTGGGTGGCGATCGCGTGCAGAGTACGAAGCCGATCCAGATTCAACATCTTAGAAATGCTACGCAATACGTCGCAGAAAGAGTCGCTTGTCCTTTGTAATTGCGTACGGCAAGGTGCTGGCTATGGCTGACGAGACCATTGACATCGGTGGAGACCTGTCCGTGCGCCGGCTGGGGTTCGGCGCGATGCGGCTGACGGACTGGGGGCCGCCCAGGGACAGGCCCGCCGCGATCGCGGTGGCGCGGCGAGCCGTCGAGCTAGGCGTCACCCTTGTCGACACCGCCGACGCTTACGCCCTGGGCGCCAATGAGGAACTGCTCGCCGAGGCGTTGCACCCGTACCCGTCCGGCCTGGTCATCGCCACCAAGGCGGGGCAGAGCCGCCCGGGGCGCGACCGTTGGAAGCCGCTGGGCCGTCCGGAGTACCTCATCCAGCAGGCCGAGCTGAGCCTTCGCCGTCTCCGGCTGGAGCGGATCGAGCTCTTCCAGCTTCATCGTGTGGACCCCCAAGTCCCCTTCGCCGAACAGCTGGGGGCGCTCAAGCAACTGCGGGACGACGGCAAGATCCGCCACATCGGGCTGTCGGAGGTCGGCGTCGCCCAGCTTGAGGAGGCCCGCCGGACGGTGCCCATCGCCAGCGTGCAGAACCTCTACAACCTCGCCGACAGGCGGCACGAGGACGTGCTCGACTACTGCGAGGCCGCGGGCATCGCCTTCATCCCCTGGCTTCCGGTGGCCGGCGGAGCGCACGCCCTCGCGGGAGGGCCGCTCGCCCAGGTCGCGCAGCAGATCGGTCGCACCCCCGCGCAGGTGGCACTCGCCTGGCTGCTGGCCCGCTCACCCGTCACCTTGCCGATCCCCGGCACCAGCTCCGTCGTGCACCTGGAGGAGAACATGGCGGCCATGGACATCAGGCTGACCGGTGAACAATTCGGCCGTCTGTCTACGCAGGGTGGAGCTCTGCCAGGCCGAAGCCGAGGTGGCTGTACAGCTCCAGCTGGTCGTAGTACTCGCGGTGGGAGATGATCTTCCCGTTCTCGACGAACGTGGCGCAGGTGGCCCGGACGGTGATGCGGCGGCCCGTTCCCGCGATCTCTCGCCCGTCGGGCAGCAGCAGGGGGCCCTTGTGGGTGCCGGTGTAGGTCCATTCCGTGACGGCTGGGTTCTCGCAGTTGCCGAGTTCGAACCAGGCCGTCATGTGGAAGTCGGGGAACGCCTTGAGAATCTGCTCGTGGAGCCACGCGATCTGGTCATGCCCCTCCGCGACGCCCGCGGGCGAGACGTACACGGCGTCCGGACTGTAGCAGGCGAGCACTCTCGGCAGGTCGTGCGCATTGACCGCGTCGGCCAGCTGGTGTTTG
This sequence comes from Nonomuraea sp. NPDC003201, assembly GCF_053590415.1. Classification (NCBI taxonomy): domain Bacteria; kingdom Bacillati; phylum Actinomycetota; class Actinomycetes; order Streptosporangiales; family Streptosporangiaceae; genus Nonomuraea; species Nonomuraea sp. NPDC003201. The sequence goes on along the minus strand of NZ_JBSFTC010000288.1, from coordinate 10,311 downwards.
AGATCCCAGAAGGTGGACATGGGGCCTTTGAAGTGGGTCGGGTCGTAGGTTGACCACTCACGTTACCGAGAGGAAGGTCAGCCGCCGGTCATGGCCGCGTGAGATAGAGGCCAAGGCGGCATATGCCCGATCCATCCGCGGTCGTCGTTCTGAGTGCTGCCGCGCGTACACTCTGTGACCTAGGGTTTTGCCGGCGGCGAAGCGGCCGGCGGTGCCGGGACGGGGCCGGGGCAAGGTGATGGCGACAGAGACCGGCATGACTCGGTCGGGACAGGTTCATGGTCTACCGGCCGAGACGGCCGGTTTCGTGGGACGTCGGCGCGAGATGGCCGACGTCAAACGCCTCCTGTCCGGCTCGCGGATGGTCACGCTGACGGGGGTCGGCGGGGTGGGGAAGACCCGGCTGGGCATTCGCGTCGGCACGACGCTGCGGCGGGCGTTCCCGGACGGGGTGTGGCTGGTGGAGCTGGCCGATCTGCGGAGCCCGGAGTCGCTGGCCGCCGTCGTCTGCGAGACGCTGCAGATTCGCGATCGCTCCGCGCGGCCGGCACTGGAGCTGCTGATCGACCAGCTGCGCGACAAGCAGACCCTGCTGATACTGGACAACTGCGAGCATCTGCCGGCCGGCTGCGCGGTGATGTGCGACACGCTGTTGCGTTCCGCTCCTGGGCTGCGGATCCTGGCGACGAGCCGGAAGTCCTTGGGGATCGACTCGGAGCAGATCGTGGAGGTCCCGCCGCTGACGCTCCCGAACGCCGGCACCGCCCGGGCCGGCGGCTCCGACGCCGTTCAGCTCTTCGCCGAACGCGCCCAGGCCGCGGTGCCCGGCTTCGCCGTCACCGATGCGAATCGCGAGGCGGTGGAAGGGATCTGCCGGCGGCTCGACGGCCTGCCCTTGGGCATCGAGCTCGCGGCGGCCCACCTGCGGGCACTGTCGGTGCGGCAGCTGCTGAGCCGGCTCGACGACCGGTTTCGGCTCTCGGCCTTCGGGTCGCGGGCCGTGCTGCCTCGCCATCAGACGCTGCGGGCGCTGATCGACTGGAGCTACGCGCTGTGCACCGACGCCGAGCGAGCGTTGTGGGCACGCGTGTCGGTGTTCGCGGGCGGGTTGGATCTGGAGGCCGCCGAACAGGTGTGCGCGGGAGACGGCATCGCCCGCGCAGATGTCCTCGACCTGGTGGCGGGCCTGGTCGACCAGTCGATCCTCATCAGGGAGGAACACCCGGGCCACGTCCGCTACCGTCTGCTGGAGACCATCCGCCAGTACGGACGTGAACGCCTGGCCGAGTCCGGGACAGAGACGGACTTTCTCCGCCGCCATCGCGACTATTTCCAGGCTCTTGCCGTCCGCGGCGAGCAGGAGTGGTTCGGTCCTGATCAGCTGGCCTGGTTCACCCGGCTGCGGGCCGAACACGGCAACATTCGGGCCGCGCTGGAGTTCTGCCTCTGGGAACGAAGTGACGCCGCGGCCAGGGCCGGGATCCCGATCGTCACCTCGCTGCCCTCGTACTGGCTCGCGTCGGGTCTGTTGCACGAGCCGCGGCGCTGGCTCGACGGCCTCCTGGCCGCCGCCTCCGCACCGACCCCGGAACGCGCCATCGGATTGTGCGTCAACGCGTGGCTGGCCATCGTCCAGAGCGACCTGACGAAGGCGGACGAGCTGCTGGCGCAGGGCCGGGTCCTGGCCGACCGGCTCGGCGATCCGATGGCCACGGCTCATGCCGCCTTCGTTTCCGGCCATGCCATGCTGCTGTCCGGGCGCGATCCGGAGCAGGCCGCGGCGTTCTTCGCGGACGCGCTGGACCGCTACCGGAGCCTGGGGCACCGTGAGTTCACGGCCAAGGCGCTGTGTTTCCAAGCCCTGTCGCTGTCGCTGCTCAGGCGTTCCGAACAGGCGGCCGCGCTGTTCGAGGAGTCGCAGCGGATGTGCGAGGCGCGCGGCGACAGCTGGCTCATGGCTTCCCTGCTGGCCGTCTACGGGGTCGAGCTCTGGCGGCAGGCCGACATGAGCCAGGCGGCCGCCGTGGAACGCCGGAGCATCCGGCTCAAACAGCCGTTCAACGACCTGCCGGTCATCGGCATCAGCATCGAGGTCCTGGCGTGGGTCGCCGCTGACGGCCGCGAGGACCGACGCGCGGCCCTCCTGCTGGGGGCGGTGCGCGCGCTCTGCCACTTCTTCGGCGGTCTCCCGTACGGCTTCATGCGCGTCCCTCACGACCAGTGCGAGCAAGCGCTTCGCAACCGGCTCGGCGACAAACGGTTCGACGCCGCCTTCCGCGAGGGCACCCTGATGGGCCGGGACCGGGCGATCGCCTACGCCCTCGACGATCGCGCCTCCGCCGGTCAGGCACCGGGAGCCTCGGCGCCGGGCGGGGCGCGGTGGCCGCTGACCGACCGGGAGATGGAGGTCGCCCGGCTCATCGCGAAGGGCTTGAAGAACAAGGAGATCGCGGCGACCCTCGTGGTCGCGCAACGGACGGCGGAGGGGCACGTCGAGCACATCCTGCAGAAACTCGGTTTCACCTCCCGCGCCCAGATCGCCGTCTGGGTCGCGGACGCCCACCGCCCGCCCCCGGAACCCGACTCCGCGGAGGGCTCATGACGCAGCCGAGCCGAATGATCTACCGGCTGATCGGCACTCCTCTCAGAGCCGGGCCACCGGGTCGTCGCGCCGACCGAGGCCGCGGCCGACCAGCTCGTGCCGGCCAACGACCTCGCCCACCTCGGCTGGCTCTGGAGCCACTGGACCGGGGTGGTCCCGGGCTTCGACTCCACCCCTGACCGGCAGGCGGGGCGTGGGCCACTTCCCCTTCCTGGAGGCGCCCGTAGAGGTCAACGATCGGGTTCTTCGCTTTCTGGCGGGGTAGCGCGGTCGGAGCCGGGATTCTGACCGCCGCACGAGTCCTGGCCCTGCCGGATTCCGGTCATGATCGGGACAATGTGCGCCATTCGGAAGGACGGCGATCAGCTCATCGGTCCGTGCATGGTCGCCGTCCGTGGCCGTCCGCATTGGTGCCGGTGGACTCATGTGGCAGGACGTCGCGAGCCGCATGCTCGGCGTCGGCGGTGATAGCGTCCGGACCCGGCTCCCCCATTCAGAATGAGCCGCAGACGCTGACGATCGGACAGAGAACATGGCCGAATTCGCCTTCAGTTTGGTAGAGGTCTTCAGCCGCACGCCGATGAGCGGAAACCTGCTGCCGGTGATACACGAAGCGGACGCTGTCGACACCTCGACGATGGGCCTGATCGCCCGCCGATTCCTGCAGCCGGAGACGTCGTTTCTCGTGGCCTCCGATGACCCCTGGTGCGACTACACGCATCGAATCTTCACGGTCGCGCGCGAGGTGCCCTTCGCCGGGCATCCGTCGCTCGGCGCCGCGGCCGCTCATGTCTGGCATGCCGGCCTCGGTTCGGCCGAGCTGACACAGCAGACCATGAGTGGCCGCCAGCGACTCGTCGTCGAGTCGGCAGGCGATGAAGCCATGGTGGCCATCGCCCAGAATGCACCGGTCTTCGGGGCGACCGTATCGCCTTCACACGTTCTCGCGGCGCTCGGAGTCGCACCGGAGGACGCCCATCCCAAACTGCCGTCGCAAATAGTGTCGACCGGGCTGCCCGCGTTGATTCTGCCGCTGCGCGAAGTCTCCGCACTGGCTCACGCGACTTTGGATCGTGATTCCCTGCACAAGGCACTTGAGGGTTTCGCCGAGCCGGACAGTCTGAACTGCTATCTGGTGGCGGAAGAAGGTCCCGGCCGGTGGCGCTCCCGCTGCTTCGCCTTGGACTTCACGACCGGCGAGGATCCGGCTACGGGATCAGCCGCTGGCGCGTTCGGCGCGTATCTTCGCGAGCACACCGGCCAGGCTCGGATGACGATTGATCAAGGCATGGAGATGGGATTCCCCAGTCAAATCATCGTGGACGTCTCCGGTGAGATCATGGTGAGCGGGCTGGTGCGATTCTTCGGCAAGGGCATGATCAACCTGCCCTCGCCTTGAGCCGGCCGGGCGCGCGCTGGTCGGAGGCCGGTTTCCACGTCGGCCCTTCGGCCGTGGTGACGTCGCCGTCCTCGAGGGTGAGCGCCGATGGGTGAGTGGTCAGGTGGGGAAATCGGTGTCGCGGCCGAGGGGCTCCAGGCGGTCGAGTTCGTCGAGGCGGGCGCGTAGCTTGGCGCGGATGCGGTCGAAGGAACGGGCGCCGAGGGGAAGCCGCAGCGGCGGGGTGTCCAGGTTGACGGCGGCGACGATCGCACGGGCGGCGCGAACGGGGTCGCCCGGCTGAGCACCGTGCTGGGCGACGAAGGTCGCCCTGGCCGGTTCGATGACGGGCCGGTAGTCGTCGATGGGAGCGGCCCAGCGGAACGAGCGGCCGGCGAAGTCGGTGCGGAACGGGCCGGGTTCGACGATGGTAACGCCGATCCCCAGATGCTCCAGCTCGGCAGCGAGCCCCTCGGAAAGTCCCTCCAGCGCGAACTTGGTCCCGCCGTAGGCGGTGCCGCCCAGCATGGTGGTCACGCCGCCGACCGAGGACATCTGCACGATGTGCCCGGATCGCCGGGAGCGCATGGCCGGCAGCACCGCGCGGGTCACGTCGATGGCGCCGAAGACGTTGGTGTCGAACTGGCGCCGCAGCTCCTGATCGGTGATCTCTTCCAGGGCGCCGCGCATGGCGTATCCGGCGTTGTTGACGAGCACGTCGATCCGGCCGAACGCCTCCAGCGCGGCATTCACGGCTCGGCGGACGGCGGCCGGATCGGTGACGTCCAGGTCCAGGGCGAGGACCCGGTCGCCCGCCTGCTCGGTCAGGCCGGTGAGGGTGGCGCGGTCGCGCGCGGTGGCCACCAGCCGGTCACCGTGCTCCAGCACGACGTGGGCGAGCGCTCGGCCCAGCCCGGTGCTGGTGCCGGTGATGAACCACACCTTGCCGGAAGAGGCTGAGGTGGTCATGTGAGGGTCCTTTCCAGGTCGTGATCGGCGGGGTGAGCATCCCGGTAGACTTTGCTTTGGGGCTCAAAGTTTGAGACTCAAAGCAAATTAGCTTGATACTCAAAGGACGTCAAACGTGAGACCTGACCCCGCGCCCGCAGGCGACTCGGTCGCGGCCGAGATCGACGCCTGGATCTCCCAGATGGCCGACGCCGACCCCGTCACCGAGGCCGCCCGGCAGCGCATCGGCCGCATCTCCCGCCTGTTCGAACACCTCCTGGCCGACGTCGCCACCGCCAACGACCTGACCCCCGGGGACTGGACCGCCCTGTCGGCCCTGCAACGCTCCGGCCCGCCCTACGAGCGCACCCCCAAGCAACTGGCCGACGAACTCGGCGTCACCGCCGGGACCATGAGCGTGCGCATCGACCGCCTGAGCAAGGCCGGGCTGGTCGAGCCCGTCCCCGCCGCCGACGGCCGCAGCCGCCCGGTCCGCCTCACCGAGCTGGGCCGGCGACGCTGGAGCCAGGCCACCCGTGACCGCACCACGCGCGAACAGCGCCTGCTCACCGACGCATTGGCGTCCGACGACCTCGATCAGCTCAATCGACTGCTCGCCCAACTGCTGGCCCGCCTGGAGGACGAGTTCGGCCCGGCGCCTCGCCATCAACAAGCTCGGTAAATGTCCGGTCGGCGACCTGTGCGGTGCTCATCAAGAGGCTTCAGCCGCTTCTTCCCGCACCACCGGCGGCTGGATTCCCGAGGGTGAACGCATCCTCTGGGATCGGGCGACGGCGTGGTTCGCCGGCGATGGCCTGCCGGAGGCCCGCGTCGTGCCGGTCCAGGCCGTGGACAGGAGCCGGAAGGGGGTGGCTCCCGGTCCTGAGAGTCCGCCTGACACCACGTACGACGCCCCGAGACGCCCGGCCGCGTCCCACCCGGCTCCACCCAGACCATCCCGGTCACGCTGACCACCAGAATCTGGAGCACGAACGCCGGCATGAGCATCCCCGTGCCGGCCACCGCCCACGCGACCACCGCCCCGGTCTGCCCGAAGGTGCGTGGCAACGAGAAGGCCCCGGCGCCGGCCATCGAGCCGGCGACCATGCCCGTCAGCATCGTCAACGGGAGCCGGCTGGTCGCGGGCGCGTCAGTGGTAGTCATGGCCGCACGGTCATTCCGCCTGAGAGGGCGTTGCGCGAGTTGATGTCCTTTTCGTCGTTTGCGCTGGGCAGGAAGGCTGGTCAGAATCTGCTGGCAGGACTGAAGGCGGCCCCGATGAGGGTCTCGGCGGCGGCGCGGGCGTGGGCAGCCGTGGCGGGGTCCCCGGTGATGGCGGCCGTGGTCTGGGCGCCTTCGGCGAGCAGGGCCAGCTGCGGGGCGAGGTAGCCGGGACCACCCGCCTCGCGGACCAGGTCGGCGACATGGCGCTGGAAAGAGGTCTTCTGCTCCCTGACCGCCTCGGCGACCCGGCTGCTGCCACCGGCCAGCTCGCCGAAGAAGTTGATGAAGGCGCAGCCCCGGAAGTCGTCCTCGCGGAACCATTCCGCCAGAAAGTCGAAGACGGCCAGCATCCGGTCGCGCGGCGTGCGGGCGGCGGCGAGGGCGCGGGCCACGCCGGTGTCCCACTGCTCGGTCCGGTGGCGGAGCACTGCCAGGACGAGGTCGTCCTTGGAGGGAAACAGAGCATAGATGCGCTTCAGCGAGACACCCGCCTCGGTGCGGACGGCGTCCATGCCGACGGCCTGGACGCCGTGGGCGTAGAACAACCGGTCGGCGGTGGAGACGACCTGGTCACGTGCTGTTTCCTCATCGATCACGAGAGCTCCAGTTGCGCAGAGAACCAGCGTTCTCTACTGTAGAGGACATACGCGGAGAACGATCGTTCTCTAGCGGATAGGAGGGAGATTTCTCATGGGCCACATCAAGGTAGGCACCGAGAACAGCACCGACGTCGAGCTGTACTACGAGGACCAGGGATCCGGTCAGCCGGTCGTCCTCATCCACGGCTACCCCCTGAACGGGCACAGCTGGGAGCGTCAGACGCGCGAGCTGCTCGCCGCCGGCTACCGGGTGATCACCTACGACCGCCGCGGCTTCGGCCAGTCGAGCAAGGTCGGGAGCGGGTACGACTACGACACCTTCGCAGCCGACCTGAACACGCTGCTGGAGACGCTCGACCTGCGCGAGGTCATTCTCGTCGGGTTCTCCATGGGCACCGGCGAACTCGCCCGCTACGTCAAGAACCACGGCCACGAGCGCGTCGCCAAGCTGGCCTTCCTGGCGTCGCTGGAGCCGTACCTGGTGGAGGCGGACGACAACCCCGCCGGAGTACCGCAGTCGGTGTTCGACGGCATCGTCGCCACTGCCCGCGCCGACCGATACGCCTGGTTCACGCAGTTCTACAAGGACTTCTACAACCTGGATGAGAATCTCGGCACGAGGATCAGCCAGGAGGTCGTCACCGCCAACTGGAACACCGCCACGATCTCCGCCCCGGTCGCCGCGTACGCGGTGGTGGCGGCGTGGATCGAGGACTTCCGCCAGGACGTCGCGGCGGTGCGCGCGGCCGGAAAGCCGTCACTCATCCTGCACGGCACCAGGGACAACATCCTCCCGATCGACGCCACCGGGCGTCGTTTCCACGAGGCGTTCCCGGAGGCGCACTACGTCGAGGTCGAGGGCGCCCCGCACGGCCTGCTGTGGACGCACGCCGATGAGGTCAACGAGGCACTGCTGGCCTTCGCCGCCAAGTGACCCCGCCGCCGGGGTGGCACTACCCGCTACCCCGGCGGCTGCCTGGCCACGGCGTGCGGCTCGTCCCGGGTTGTTCGCTCAACCGCAGCCCTAGCCCGCCCGCGAAGTCCCTGACCAGCGCAAACGACGAAAAGGACATCAGCCCTCTGAGAGCCGCCTCCGCGCAATCCTTTGCCGAACGAGGTGCCGGCGGAGGCCGGGTGGTGGTGGCCATGGCCCGCTCGACGCGGTCGTACCCCCGAGTGCTAGCTTGGCCGATCATGGCTGACTATCTGCGGGAGCTGTTCTCCCTCGACGGCCGGCGCGCCCTGGTGACCGGCGGCAGCTCCGGCATCGGGTACGCCATCGCCGAGGCGATCGGCCGGGCCGGAGCCGAGGTCGTGCTGGTGGCCCGCAGGGAGAGCGAGCTCGACAAGGCCGTCACCCGCCTGCGCGAGCACGGCGTCACCGCCTCGTGGATCAGCGCCGACCTCGCCGACCGCGATGACGTCCGGCGCGTGTGCGCCACGGCGGGCGATGCCGACATCCTCGTCAACGACGCGGGCAACAACATCCGCAAGCCCATGGCCGACCTCACCGTCGAGGACTACGAGCGCACCATCGCCGTCAACCTCACCGCCCCCTACCTCCTCGGTCAGCACTTCGGCCCGAGGATGGCCGAACGTGGCTGGGGCCGCATCATCAACCTCGGCTCCCAGCAGTCCATCAGCGCCTTCGGCGACAGCGGCGCGTACGGCACGGCCAAGGCCGCCATCGCCGGCCTGACCCGCTCCCAGGCCGAGGCGTGGTCGGGTCGCGGGGTGTGCGTCAACACGATCATCCCCGGCTTCGTGCTGACCCCGCTGACCGAACCCGCCCAGGCCATCCCGGGCCGCGTCGAAGCCCTCGCCGCCCGCCACATGGTCGGCCGCAACGGTGTGCCCGGGGACTTCGCGGGCGCGGCCGTCTTCCTGGCCGGGGACGCCTCCGCGTTCGTCACCGGTCAGATGCTCTTCGTGGACGGGGGCTTTTCCGTCCACTAGCCTCATCCGGCCGCCGAGGACTCACGCCAGGGGGAACGGCCGTCGAGGAAACGGCGTCTTGCGGCTGGCCCATCGCGGGAACCGTCCTCCCCCACCGTCCCCCCGAAACCGCAGCCCCTCCGAAACCGCCCGGCCCTCGCGCAGGCGAGCCCGTCGTCGGCAGCGGTCCCTTACGGGCAGGGCCAACCGCTCAGGGCGGCAGCCGCGACAGCAACGGCTGCCGCGGTAGCGGTGGCGAAGTCCGGCGAACTTCGGAAGACCGGCTGGGGGCGAGGGCTTGGTGGCCCGCCGTGGGTCTTTACTTGCGGCGGAGCTGGCGCAGCCCCACCCCTTCGCGCCAGGAGTCCATGACGATCTCGTCGCCCTCGACCCGCGTCCACACCACCTCCGTCAGCTCGATCCGGAACAGGTGCGACTCCTCGCCCGGCAACCCGAACGACGCCAGCACCTCCCCATCGGTGATCTCCACGGCCCGCCCGGCCAGCTTCACGTCGCCCTCCCACGACGACGGATCATCTCCCTCAGGCGCGCTGGAGGTGACGTGGATCGCCATCCGCGGGTCACGGCGCAGGTCGGACGCCTTGACCGCCCCCGGCATCGACCCCGTCCACAGCTCACCGTCGCGGAAGCTGGTCTCGATGCCGCTGACCCGGGGCGAGCCGTCCTTGCGCAGCGTGGCCAGCACCTTGTGCCGGTACGCCGCCAGCAGCCGCCGCGCCACCCCGGCCAGCTCCGCCGCCTGCTGCTCGAACTCCTGCCAAGAAGCCATGACCGCCATCATGCCCGCCGCCACCGACAGAACGGGCGACGCCGAGCGCGTGCCCAGGGTCCCGTGGTCAGGCGCGGCGGCGGGCGCGGTAGGCGCTGGCCTTGGCGCGGTTCTGGCAGGACAGGCCGCAGAACCGGCGCGAGGCGTTCCTCGTGACGTCGAAGAAGACCAGCTCGCACCCGCCTGCCTCGCAGGTACGCAGCCGCCGGCCCTGGCCGACGCCGATCACCATGGCCAGGGCCGTGCCGGCGTCGGCGGCCCAGGCGTCGACCAGGTCCGCGCCGGGGCCGTGGAAGGCCAGGACGGGCGGGTCGCCGTGCAGGTTGGGCACGGCCGCGTGGCGCACCAGGGCCGCGTTGAGTGCGGCGACGTCACCGGTGAAGGCCGGGTGGAGCTCGGCGGCCACGTCCGCGAGCCGGTCGGCGTCCGCACCGGTCAGCGCGCGGCCGGCGGGCCGGCCCTGCCGGTCGAACGCCGCCTCCAGCGCGGCCCGGCGGTCGGCGGGCGGGTCCACGGGGCGGCCGCGGGCCTGGGTGACGGCCAGCTCGTTCACCAGCAGGACGGCCAGCTCCGCCCACCTCCCGACATAACTGTCTATTTGCGATTGACCAGTGATGCGCCAAGCCTCTATCGTCACTGGCATAGCTTACCTAGACAGTGAGGGATTGCGATGAGCGCATCGTCCAGACTTGCCCGCCGCATGTGGCACCAGCTTGAGCCGATCCACGCGGTGCTCTACTTCTCGCCCCAGGCGTTCGAGGAGGCGGGGGCGCTCGGTTACGACGTGGAGTCGCGCTGGCCGAGCTATTTCGCCTACCGCACGGCCCCGCTCGGG
>NZ_JBSFTC010000287.1:0-13874 GCF_053590415.1 Nonomuraea sp. NPDC003201 | reverse complement strand
CGACGACCTCGCCAAGGGCAGCGGCGAGCTGGACCGGCTGCCGGGCACGCTGGCCGCGGCCACCGCGCGGATCGCGCACGGGCGCAAGCACGTCAAGAAGACGATCATCGCGCTGACCCGGCTGGCCAAGGAGGCCAACCTCACCGTCTACCCGCGCCACGCCGCCCGGCTGCGGACGCTGCTGCTGGAGCTGGAGGCCATCTCGTCGGCGATGCAGCGGGGCAAGGAGGACCTGAAGACGCTGGTGGCGCGGCTGCAGAAGTTCATCGACGCGCCGCCGATCACGGCCAACGGGCAGGTGCTGATCTACCTGTGGCTGAAGGGCGTCCTGCTGCCCAAGAAGTCGTCGCAGGGGCTGCTGCCGAACCGGATCGAGGACTTCCGCCTGCTCCTGGAGCCGCCGCGATGAAAAACCGGATCTATCTGAACCTGGGGGTCTTCGCCGTCCTGGGCGTGGTCATGACCGTCTGGGCGTTCAGCACGATCATCCGGCTCGACGCCATCGAGCGGCCCTACCGGGTCTCGGCCGAGTTCGTGTCGTCGCCGGGGCTCATCCGGGGGTTCGACGTGGCGTACCTGGGGGTGCGGGTCGGCAAGATCGGCGACGTGCGGCTGGCGCCGGGCAAGATCGTGGTCGGTCTCGACATCGACAGGGGGATCCGGCTGCCCCAGGGCGCCACGGCCGAGGTGCGGCGCAAGTCGGCCATCGGGGAGCCGTACGTGGAGCTCTCGCCGCCCGCCACCGGCGTGAAGGGCCCCATGCTCGCGGCCGGGGACACGATCCCGCTGGCCAAGACGTCGGTGCCGCTCGACTACAAGAAGCTGTTCGAGGGCGTCGGCAAGCTGCTGAACGCGGTGCCGCCCCGGGACGCGAAGACGATCACGCATGAGCTGGCCGTCGCGCTGGACGGGCGGGCCCCGGCGATCAGGAACATCATCGACGACGCCCACTCCCTGACCGGCACGCTGGCCGACAACGCCGCCGTCCTCGACGACCTGTCGGTGCAGCTCACCCGGCTCACCCACACGCTGGCCGGCAAGCGGGGCGAGCTGGCCTCCGGGATCACCGACCTGAGCACGGTGACGAGCACGCTGCGCGCCTCCCGCGCCGACCTGAACACCTTCCTCGACCGGGGGCCGGGGGTGTTCGCCCGGCTGGACGAGGCCGTCAAGAAGTCCAGGCCGGGGTTCTCGTGCCTGCTGACCGCGCTGGGACAGCCGCATCGACCGGCGTTCTCGGCGCAGACCGAGCGGAACGTGCACCACCTGCTCAGCATCGTCCCGACCGCGCTCAGCCTGGCGGACGACATCAGCGACCGGCACGGCGACACCGTCTACGGGAGGGCGGCGTTCATCTTCAGCGTGCCGGGCGGGCCGACCCCGGCCGAGGAGTACGCCGGCGCGGTCGGGCCTCCGACGGTGCCCGCCCTGCGCTCCTGCCCCTCCCCCGCCGCTTCCCCGGACTCCGACGACTCCCGCGCAGATCGCCGTACAGATCCCCATCAGGACGCCGCCGCACCGGCGGACACCGCCTCACCCGCCTCACCCGCCTCGCCCGCCGAGTCCGCGCGCCCGGTGGCGAGGAACACCGAGAAACCGAAACAGCGGCCCGAGGCCACCCCGTCGCCCAGCGGCGCGGCGGCCGCCGGGCCCGCGTCCCGCACCCCGCCGAACGCCACCCCGCTGATTGCCGGGATATTCCTCGCCGTGGTGGCCGGCGGTGGCATCGTGGGCTGGATCGCGACGGGCCGGGCCGCCCGCCGCCGTGAGGAGTCGAAATGACCACCGAACAGGACCTCGCCGAGGACGCCCGCACCGAGGAAGAGGATCCTGCGGTGGCGGATACGGCGCCCGCCGACAGGGCTCCGGACGAAGAGGCGGCGGGCGGCAAGGGCGGTGGGCGCGTCACGCGGGCCCGGCTGCTCGGGACGCTGGCGGCGATGCTGGTGGCCGCGCTCGCCGCCACCGCGGTGCTGCAGTGGATCTCCGCCTCGCAGGCCGAGGACGCGCGGGCCAGGCTCGAGTCCGAGCGCGCGCTGCGCCTGGAGGTGTCGGGGGCGGCGAGCGCGTTCAGCAAGGCGCTGCTCAGCTATGACTACCAGAACCTCCAGAACACCCGCTCCACCCTCGCCGCCCAGGCCACGGGCGACTTCCTGGCCACTTACGACGCGGCGTTCGGCGGGGCGATGGCGCAGGTCATCGTCAAGCTCAAGGCCACCTCGCAGGCCACGGTGCGCGAGGTCTACCTGGCCGACGTGGACGAGGCCACCGCGCACGCCATCGTCGTGGTGGACCAGCAGGTGAACACCTCCGAAGCGATCCGCTCCGTCAAGGACTCGCACCTTAAGATCAGCCTTGTGAAGGAGAAGGGGACCTGGAAGATCCATGACGTGACCGTTCTCGGCGCGGCCTCGGAGGACCAGTACAACCTCACCGGCGACAAGAAGAAGGACTGACCATCGGTTCTTTAGCGATGGGTGGCCGCCCCGACGAGGTGCGCGCCCCGGAAGACTGGCTCACCGAGGTGGAGACCGAGCGGGCCGGGCGGTTCAGGTTCGAGGCGGATCGGGCCAGCTTCGTCGCCGCCCACCTGCTCGTACGGCTGTGCGCCGCCGCCGTGCTCGACGTCAAGCCGCAGGGGCTGACCCTGCTGCAGCGCTGCGACCTGCACGGCCTCGGGCACGGGAAGCCGTACATCGAGCAGGCGCCCGAGCTGGGCGTCAGCTTCAGCCACACGCGCGGCTACGTGTGCGCGGCGGCCGGTCCCGGCAAGGTCGGCGTGGACGCGGAGCACGTGCCGCCGGGGCCGCTGGACCCGCTGCTCGCGGACCGGGTGCTCACCCCGCGCGAGCGGGCGATGGTCACCGGCAACGACGAGCTGATCCGGCACTGGACGCGCAAGGAGGCGCTGATCAAGCGCGGCGAGCTGACGCTCGACAGGCTCCGCGCGGGCGGCGACGACCTCGAGGGCCGGCACCTGCTCGAGTGGAGCGTGGGGCCGGACATCAGAGTGGCCGTTGTCACGGACACCCCCGCGAGGAGGATGCCCATTCCCGGATAGACTTGTCCACATGTTCTACCGGAAACCCCTGGAGGAGCGGATCGCCGACCGCATGGCCCAGCGGCGGCCCCTCGAAGAGGGGAAGACGTTCGAGCACGGGCCGGCGAAGTTCGTGTTCATCTCCTTCATCGTCATCGTCGTCCTGATGCACGTCATCGGCGTCGCCATCGCCATGCACTACTTCAGCTGACCCGCCCCCTGCCCCCGTCAGCGACGGCGGGTCGGTGTGGGGTCGAGGAAGACCAGGCTGATCCCCGAGAAGCGCTCCCGCAGCCGCCGGTCCACCTCGTCGCAGGCGATCTCCACACCCGCCGCGCTCGCCACGTCCACGAAGTCGATCTTGGCGGCCACCAGGATGGAGCCGGGCCCGATCATCATGGTGAGCAGCTCGACCACCTCCTCCACCTCCGGCTGAGCCGTCAGCTCGGCCCGGATGCCCTCCTCCACGTGCGCGGGCGCGGCCTGGCCGATGAGCAGCGAGATGTTCGACCGGATCAGGATGAGCGCCACCACCAGCAGGAGCAGGCCGATCCCGGCCGACGCCAGGCCGTCCCACAGCGCCGAGCCCGTCAGCTGCGACCCGGCCAGCCCGGCGGCCGCGATGACCAGGCCCACGAGGGCGGCCGCGTCCTCCAACAGCACGGCCTTCAACGGGGTGTCGGAGGTGATCCGCACCAGCCGGACCGGGTCGAGCTCGTGCCTGGCGGCCTGCCTGCGCAGCTGGGAGAGGGCCTTGGTGAACGAGACGGCCTCGACGGCGAACGCGATGGCCAGCACGATGTACGACGGGGTGAGGTTCCTCAGCTCCTCGCCCTTCTCGATCACGTGCAGTCCGTGCGTGATCGAGAACCCGGCCCCGCCCACCAGCGTCGCGACCGCCGCCATCATGGCCCAGAAGAACCCGCTCTTGCCGTGGCCGAACGGATGCCGCGGGTCCGGCGGCCGGCCCGCGCGGCGCACCGCCACCAGCAACAACAGCTCGGTCACGGTGTCGGCGGCCGAGTGGGCCGCCTCCGACAGCATCGCCGCCGAGCCGCTGAGGAGACCCGCGAAGAGTTTGGCCAGGGCGATCGTCAGATTGGCCGCACCCGCCACCAGGACGGTGCTCAGGCTCTCCCCCGATTCCCGCTGCTCCATAGCGCTTCACTCTACGTGCGCTAGATTGGAGATCATGAGCGCGCCTCGTTGGCTTTCACCCGCCGAACAGCGTGCCTGGCGCACGCATCTGGCGCTGCACAAGCTCCTCATGCACCGGCTCGACCGGGAGCTGCAGGAGCACCAGCTCTCGTTGAACGACTACGAGATCCTGGTCAACCTCTCGGAGAACGAGGGGCGGCGCATGCGGATGAGCGACCTGGCCGACGCGACGATCCAGTCACGCAGCCGGCTGTCGCACCAGATCTCCCGCATGGAGGCCAAGGGCCTGGTGACCAGGGAGGACTGCCGCGACGACCGGCGGGGCACGTTCGCGGTGCTGACCGACGAGGGCTGGGAGACGATCCAGCGGGTGGCGCCGGACCACGTGGCGAGCGTGCGCGAGCACTTCGTCGACCGGCTCACCGACGAGCAGCTCGAAGCGATCGAGGCGGCCTACGGGCCGATCGTCGAGCGCCTGAAGAAATTGCGCTGAGAAATTGCGCTGAAGAATTGCGCTGACGAGGTTGCGCTGACACCCAACCGATATCCGCGACGCCGCACGGCGTTCCCAGGCGGTGGATACGATCCGCACATGCTCAGAAAGCTTCTGATCGTCGCCGTTCTCGCGCTGGTGTCGGCGTGCTCGTCGGGCGGCGGCGGCGAGCTGCCCGCCGGTCCCGACCTGATGAAGAAGGCCTCCGAGGCGATGAAGGGCGTCAAGTCGGCCAGCTTCTCGATCGCGACCGAGGGCAAGCCCAAGGTGCCGGTCAAGAAGGCGGACGGCAGGCTCACCGCCGCCGGTGACGCCGACGGCACGATCACGATCGACATCCTGGGCAGCCTGCAGGAGGTCAGCTTCGCCCTGGTCGGGGACACCGTGCACTTCAAGGGGCCGACGGGCGGCTTCCAGAAGATGACGCGGCAGCAGCTCGCGCAGTTCTACGACCCCTCGGTGATCCTCGAGCCGACCAAGGGCATCGCGCAGCTGCTCGCCTCCGCGACCGAGCCCCAGGTGGAGGCGCTGGAGGGCGACGCGTACCGGGTGGCCACCGCCTTCCCCGGGCAGGCCATCGGCCAGATCATCCCCGGCGTCACGCAGGGCGTGAACGGCAAGGTCTGGCTCGACAAGGCCACCAGCCGCCTGACCAAGGCCAGCCTGCCGCTGCAGGGCGGCACGGTGACGGTGTCGTTCAGCGACTACGACGCGCCGGTCACGATCACGCCGCCCGCCGCCGGATGAGACGCGCCCGCCGGGTCGTCCTCGGCGCCGGGGGCGCGGTGGTGCTGCTGGCCGCGCTCGACGCGTACGTGGTGGTCACGGTCCTCATCGACATCGCCGAGGACGTGGGCATCCCGCTGAACCACCTGGAGCGGGCCACCCCGATCGTGACGGGGTTCCTGCTCGGGTACGTCGCCGCGATGCCGCTGCTCGGCCAGCTCTCCGACCGCTACGGGCGGCGGCCGCTGATCCACGCCTGCCTGGCGGCGTTCGCGCTCGGCTCGGTGCTGACGGCGCTGGCCGCCGGCGAGGTGATGGTGGTGGCCGGGCGCACCGTGCAGGGGGTGGCGGGCGGGGCGCTGCTGCCGATCACGATGGCGCTCATCGGCGACCTGTGGGACGAGCGCGAGCGGCCGGTGGCGCTGGGGGCCGTGGGGGCGGCGCAGGAGCTCGGGAGCGCCCTCGGGCCCCTGTACGGCGGGGTGCTGGCGCTGATCCCGAGCACCGTGGTGGCGGGGGTGGAGCTGGGCGGCTGGCACGCCATCTTCTGGATCAACCTCCCGCTCGCCGCCCTGGCCGCCGTCGCGGTCCACTTCACCGTCCCCTCCGGCCCACCAGCCCGCACCGAACCGCCACACGCCACCACGACCACCCCCGAGCCCGCACTCCCCTCAGCGGCCACTCCCGGCACGGCACTCCCTTCAGCGTCCAGCACGGCACTCCCGTCAGCGGGCGCGTCCAGCACGGCGGCGCCCACAGCCGGCACCTCTGACGCCGCACCCACCACGACCTCCACCGGCGGCGTGGCCGGCCAGGTCGAGCCCGGCGGAGCCGCAGGCGAGACGGCCACCGGCGCCGACGCGGCGGCGCATCGCGCGGGCGACTCCGGCGCGGTCACGGGGACGGCCGCCGGCGCCGGGCGGGTGGAGGTCGCCGATGGGAGGCGGCGTGTGGACGTCGTCGGCGGGGCGTTGCTGGCGCTGGCGCTCGCGCTGCTGGTCGTGGGCCTGTACAACCCCGACCCCGCCAAGACCGTGCTCCCCCCGTGGGGCCTGCCCGTGATCGCCGCCGGAGCGCTGGCGGCCGGGATCTTCGTGTGGTGGGAGATCCGCTCCCCCGTACGCCTGCTCGACCTCTCCGCCACCCGCAAGGGCCCCCTGCTCGCCACCCTGGCCGTGAGCTTCCTGGCCGGGGCGGCGCTCCTGGTGACCATGGTGTTCGTCCAGTTCACCGCCCAGACCCTGCTCGGCGAGGACGCGCTGGGAGCGTCGCTGGTCCTGGCCAGGTTCCTGGCGGCGCTCACCGTGGGCGCCCTGCTGGGCGGCCTCCTGGCCCGCAGGCTGGGCGACGGCGTCGTCGCGGTGGCGGGCATGGTGCTCGGCGCGGCCGGCTACTGGCTGATGAGCCGGTGGCCGCTCGAGCTCGAGAGCGCCGGGCTCCTCGTGGACGTCGACCTGGTGGTCGCCGGTCTGGGGCTGGGCCTGGTCATCGCCCCGGTCTCGTCGGCGGTGCTGCGCGTGACCTCGGCGGCCCAGCACGGCGTGGCGTCGGCGGCGGTCGTGGTGGCCAGGATGATGGGCATGCTGATCGGCATCGCGGCGGTGTCGGCGTGGGGCTTCTACCGGTTCCAGTCGCTGACCGCTCATCTGGACACGCCGCTGCCGTTCGGCGTGGACACGGTGACGTACCAGCGGCAGCTGGCCGAGTACACCGCGAAGGTGCAGGCGGCGCTGCACACGGAGTACACGGAGATGTTCCTGGTCACGGCGTTCATCTGCCTGCTGGGCGCGGCCGTCGCGCTGCTGATGCCGCGCACCCGGCGGGACGCGCCCTCCACGCCCGCCTGAGAGGCGGGCGCGGAGAGCCGTCGGTCACGGGGACAGGCGGTGCAGGTCGCGGGGGAAGGCGGTGGTCTGGCGGATGTTGGCGGCCCCGGTCAGCCGCGCCGTCCACCGTTCCAGCCCGAGCGCGAACCCGCCGTGCGGCGGCATCCCGTACCGGAACGCCTGCAAGTACCCCTCGTACGCCTCCAGGCCCTCGCCCCGGGCGGCCAGCGCGGCCACGTAGTCCGGGTACCGGTGCAGCCGCTGCCCGCCGGTGACCAGCTCCAGACCCCTGAACAGCAGGTCGAACCCGTTGGAGCAGCCGGGCCGCGCGGGGTCCGGGTGGGTGTAGAAGGGCCGCTTGGACATCGGGTAGCCGGTGACGAACAGGAACTCCGACCCGTGCTCCTTCGCCGCCCACTCGCACAGCCACCGCTCCTGCGCGGGCGACAGGTCCGGCTCGGCCGAGCCGGTCAGCTCCTGTGCCTCGGTGAAGTGGATGGCCGGGATCTCGGCGGGCACCTCGGGCAGGACCGCCCCGGCGCGTTCGACGGCGGACGGGGCGCGGCGCCGTACGGACTCCAGCATGCCCGCCACCACCTCCCGCAGCACCGCCATCACGTCGCGGTGGTCCCGGACGAAGCCCAGCTCGGCGTCGAGGCTGGTGTACTGGGCCAGATGGCGTACGGTGTCGTGCGGCTCGGCCCGGAAGACGGGACCGACCTCGTAGACCCGCTCGAACACCCCCACCATCGCCTGCTTGTAGAACTGCGGCGACTGGGCCAGGTAGGCGCGGCTGCCGAAGTAGTCGATGCCGAAGACGTTCGCGCCCGACTCGGTGGCCGAGGCGACGATCTTCGGCGTGTGGATCTCGGTGAACCCGAGCCCGTCGAGCGTCTCGCGGAACCCCGCCACGCTCGCGGCCGAGATCTCCAGCGGCGCGCTGAGCAGCGGATGCCGCAGCGCGACCGGCGCGTGGTCGAGGATCGTCGGCAGCCCGGCCGACACGACGGGCCGGTAGAGGTCGAACGGCGGCGCCGCGCACGGCTCCGTCACCACCTCGATCTCCGGCTCGACCAGCTCGACGCCTCCCGGCGCCTGCGGGCTGGCGGTCACGGTGCCGGTGACCTCGACGACGCTCTCCTCGCCGGGCAGGTCGCTCGCGGCGACCACCTGGGCCAGGCCGGTACGGTCCCTGACGACGAGGAAGGACACGGATTTCAGCTGCCGGCGGCGATGGACCCAGCCGGCGATCGTCACTCGTTGGCCGGCGTGCTCAGCGAGCTCCGCCGACATGACACGAGAGATCATTACAGCTCCTCACGAGGAATTGCATGACCCCTTGGGAGTGCGGGGGAGAAGGGAACTCCCGGTGCCACCGCACTTTCGCCGCCTCATTGAAGCGGCCTCGACGACCCGATGACGGGGGTCAGGCCGGCGGGGCATTTCCTCCCCGCACTCGGGAGTGTCTTCACCAGCGGAGCACGGGACCGCCTTCGCAGCTACCGGCGGCTCTCTCGACCCCTGCGGACCTCTGGCTACTCGTCTCCGTCGACGCGTTGCCGTAGATCCTACGGTCGGGCCCGGGGAACGGCAAAGCCATTCCCCGGGCGCCGCGCGTTACTTGTCCTTCTTGGCCCGCTTCTCCCGGATCTTCATCGTGACCTCGATCGGCGAGCCGGCGAACCCGAACTCCTCCCGGATGCGCCGCTCGATGAAGCGCCGGTAGGTGTCCTCCAGCCATCCCGACGTGAACAGCACGAACTTCGGCGGCTCCACGGAGGCCTGCGTGGCGAAGAGGATCTTGGGCTGCTTGCCGCCCCGCACCGGCGGCGGCGTCTGCTGCACCAGCTCCGTCAGGAACGCGTTGAGGCGGGCGGTGGGCACCCGGGTGGACCAGGAGTCGAGCGCCTTCTCCAGAGCGGGCACCAGCCGGTCGATGTGCCGGCCCGTCAGGGCGGAGATGTTGACCCGCAGCGCCCACGGGGTGCGGACGAGCTGCCGGTCGATCTCCTTCTCCAGGTAGTAGCGGCGGTCCTCGTCAACCAGGTCCCACTTGTTGAAGGCGACGACCATCGCCCGGCCCGACTCGATGACCAGGCCGATGATGCGCAGGTCCTGCTCGGTGAGGATCTGGCTGGCGTCGATGAGCACGACGGCCACCTCGGTGCGCTCCAGCGCGGCGCGGGTGCGCATGGCCGCGTAGAAGTCGGCCCCCTGCAGCTCGCGGTCGCGCCGCCGGATGCCGGCCGTGTCGACGAACCGCCAGGTGCGCCCGCCCAGCTCGATCAGCTCGTCGACCGGGTCGCGGGTGGTGCCGGCCATGGGGTCGACCAGCACCCGCTCCTCGCCCGCGAGCTTGTTGAGCAGCGAGGACTTGCCGACGTTGGGCTTGCCGAGCAGCGCGACGCGGGCCGGGCCGCGCTCGGTCTCGAAGCCGAGCGCGGGCGTCTCGGGCAGCGCGTCGAGCACCACGTCGAGCAGGTCGCCGCTGGAGCGCCCGTGCAGGGCCGAGACGGGGTACGGCTCGCCGAGGCCGAGCGACCACAGCGCGGCGGCCTCCAGCTCGAGCTGCTGGTTGTCGACCTTGTTGGCGGCCAGGACGACCGGCTTGCCGGACTGCCGCAGGACCGAGCCCACGATCTCGTCGGCGTCGGTCGCGCCCACGGTGGCGTCGACCACGAACACGATCACGTCGGCCAGCTCGACGGCGACCTGGGCCTGCTCGGCGATGCGCAGGTTCATCCCGGTGGCGTCGGGGTCCCAGCCGCCGGTGTCGACCACCGTGAAGCGGCGGCCACGCCAGTTGGCGTCGTACGTGACCCGGTCGCGCGTGACGCCCGGCACGTCCTCCACGACCGCCTCGCGGCGGCCGATGATGCGGTTGACCAGCGTGGACTTGCCTACATTAGGCCGCCCCACGATGGCGACGACCGGCAACGGCGTAGTGTCGCCGTGCTCGGTGATCTCAAGGTCGTCGAGGCCGGCCTCGACCCAATCCCCCGTTGGCACGAAATTTCATCCTTTGTGAGTACCGCACCCTCAGGTGCGCTCGTGTACATGGTCGCGGCCGCTTCGGAACTCGTTGGCTCCGCTCTCTCCTTCCGAGCTCCTCCGCTCCGCGACCAATCTCAACACCTCAGCTATGACCTCTTCCAAGGTCAACGGCGTGGTGTCGAGCTCGACGGCGCCATCCGCCATCGAGAGTGGGTCCGTCTTTCGGGTCGAGTCGAGGGTGTCACGCTTGGCCATGGCCTCCTGCTGCGCCGCCACCGTCGAGCCGGCCAGCTCGGCGTTGCGCCGCCGGGCACGGGCCTCCGGGCTGGCCGTCAGGTAGACCTTGACGGCAGCCTCGGGCCAGACGGCCGTGCCGATGTCGCGGCCCTCGACCACGATGTCACCGGCCCCGATGAGCTCCCGCTGGAGCGCGACCAGGCGGGCCCGGACCTCGGGGACGGCTGCCACGGCGGAGACGGCGCCGGTGACCTCGGACTCCCTGATCGGACCCGCCACGTCGACGCCGTCGACGTGGATCGTGGGACCGTCGGGGTCGGTGCCGGACTCGATGCGCGGCTCGCCGCAGCGGGCGGCCACGGCGGCGGGGTCGGCCAGGTCGACGGACTGCCGGAGCATCCACCAGGTCATCGCCCGGTACATCGCCCCGGTGTCGAGGTAGCGCAGGCCCAGCGCCCGGGCGACCCCGCGCGACGCGCTCGACTTACCCGACCCCGAAGGACCGTCCATGGCGACGACCAGACCGGTCACGGCCTCTCCCTCTTCACGAGCTTCTCACGAACCCCAACCTGAAGAGGCTACCGTGTCCGGCTCAGTCGGCGATCCAGCTTCCGTGGAAGCCGAGCGGGACGCGGGCCGGCAGGTGGACGGTGGCGACGGGCTCGCCGGTGAAGTCCTGCGCGGACAGGATCATCAGGTCGGCCGCTCCCCTGGCCTCGTTGTTGACGAGGGCGAGCACGTAGCCGTCGTCCTCGGCCGCGCCGGAGGCCACGAAAGCGGGCTCGCCGACGTACGCGCCCCGCCCGAACTGCCGCCACTCCTGCGTCCCGCGCACCAGGTCGTGCTTGATGAGCGTGTTGTCGAAGGCCTGGTCGGGCAGGTCCTCCAGCTCACTGTCGGCCCGGTAGAGCACGTCGTGAAGGTCGCGGGCGGCCGAGGTGTAGCCGTAGCGGTACGGCCGGCCGGTGCGGCGCTCGTCCATGCGCGGGAACTCCTGCGGCCGGTCGTCCAGCCGCGTCCGCCGGACCTTGCCGGCGGCCGGGTCGATCGTCCACCGGTCGAGCGTCGGCAGTCCGCCCAGGTCGAGCCGGGCGTCCACGAACCGCTTGGGGTAGCGGACCACGTCCACGACCACCTCGTCGCCGTCGTCGTAGGCGTTGAGCGTGTGGAACACCCAGCACGGGTCCACCTCCACCCACCGCACGTCGCCGCTCTCGCGCGACATGAGCCCGACCCGGGCGCCGTGGGCGTCGTTCCACGCGTACGGCAGCGGAACGCCCTTCTCCGCATGGACCTGGCTGAACGTGACCGGCAGGTCGTAGATCACCACGTACCGCTCGGTGAGCGCGAAGTCGTGCAGCATCGGCGCGTCGGCGACCGGAATGTCCCTGATCCGCGTCACCGACCCCTTGGGGTCGATCACGATGTGCTGGTGGTGGTCCCAGCCGAAGAAGTAGGCCAGCGCGTGCAGCTCGCCGCTGACCGGGTCGAGGTGGGTGTGCGCGGCGAACCCGCCGGGCAGGCCGCCGTCGAAGTCGCATGTGCCGACGGTGTCGAGCTCGTAGTCCAGCTCGTACGGCAGGGGCCCGGCCTCGACGGTCGCGAACGTGCGCCCGGCCAGCCCGATGACGTGCGTGTTGGCGGCGAAGTCCCAGTTCTTGTGCAGCGGCCCCGGCCGGGCCGGCTCGCCGAGCCGTTCGGCGACGCGGGCGCTGCGTACCCAGCGGTTGCGGTACCACTCGGCGCGGCCGTCGCGCAGCCGCACGCCGTGCACCATGCCCTCGCCGAGGAACAGGTGGCCGGCCGTGGGGTCGTCGAGGCTGAGCGGGTTGGGGCCGTTGCGCAGGTAGCGGCCGTTCAGCTCGGCCGGGATGCGGCCGGTGACCTCCAGGTCGAAGGCCGTGATCTCATCGGTCACGGGTGCGAACCCGCCGGTGAAGGGCGTCATGTCACGTTCCTCTCGTGGGTCAGGCGCCTTGGGCCAGGAAAGGCGCGAGGACCGAGGCGCAGAGCAGCTGGTAGCGCTGTGCCACCTCGTCGGGCTCGAAATAGCCAGAAATTTCCAGACTTACGGCGCCGTGCATGGCCATCCACAGCACATCGGCGATCTCCCGGGCCGCTCCCCCGCGCAGCACCCCCGCCTCCAGGCACTCCTCCACGCGCCGCAGCAGCAGGTCGAACGTCCGCCTGGCGGCCTGCACCGACTCCTGGTCCGGCTTGAACCCCGGCATCGCCCCCTGGAACATGACCCGGTAGCAGTCGGGCTCGGCCAGCGCGTAGGCGCGGTAGGCAGCCATGCCCTTGCGCAGCCCGGTCAGGGGATCATCCGGGCCCATCCCCTCGAGCAGCCACCGCTCGAACCGCGCGAACCCCTCCAGCCACACCGCCTGGCTGAGCCCGTCCTTGCCGCCGAACAGCGTGTAGATCACCTTGGTCGAGCAGCCGACCTCGCCGGAGATCCGCCGCACGGTCAGCGCCGCCGGCCCCTCGGTGGCGAGCAGGTGCGTGGCGACGTCGAGGATCGCGGCCCGGACGACGCTCTGCCCCTCCTGCTGGGCCTGCTGGTACGCAGTGCTCACGGTAACGCCGTTTCCTCTCGGTAACACTGTTACCGCCCTTGATACCCCTTTCCGGGGAGCGCGTCAACCGAGAGGAGTAAGAGAGCGCGGCGCGGTAAGTGGCCCTCTGTGAACGATCCGCGCGTGACCGTGGTCGTGGCCTGCAAGGACAGGCTGCGGGCGCTGGCCCGCACGCTTCCCCTGCACCCGCCCCCGGTGATCCTCGTCGACAACGGGTCGACCGACGGGACGGCGGGGTTCGTGCGGCGCCACTTCCCGGACGTTCACGTGGTGGAGGCGGGCAGGGACCTGGGCGCGCCGGCCCGCAACCTCGGCGTCCGCCTGGCGGAGACCCCGTACGTGGCCTTCGCCGCCGACGACTCCTGGTGGGCGCCGGGGGCGCTGGAACGGGCCGCGGACGTGCTGGACGCGTATCCGAGGCTGGCCGTCCTGGGGGCACGCGTGCTGGTGGGGCCGGAGAAGCGCCTGGACGCGGCGTCGGAGGCGATGCGCGGCTCACCGCTCGGCGTGGAGCCGGACCTGCCGGGGCCGAGCGTGCTGGGATTCCCGGCGTTCGGGGCGGTGGTGCGCAAGGAGGCGTTCCTGGAGGCGGGCGGGTTCGACGGCGTGCTCTTCTCCATCGGCGAGGAGGAGCGGCTGGCCGTGGACCTGGCCGCGAAGGGGTGGGGGCTGGCGTACGTGGACGAGGTCGTGGCCCACCACCACCCGCCCCGGCCCGGGGATCCGCGCGACAGGCAGGTGCTGGCCACGTGCGACGCCGTGCTGACCGCGGTGCTGCGCCGCCCGTGGCGGGTGGTGGCGCGGCGGTCGCTGGACGCGCT
>NZ_JBSFTC010000286.1:0-14093 GCF_053590415.1 Nonomuraea sp. NPDC003201 | reverse complement strand
CGCGCGCGTGGCGTCCGGCGACGCGTCGCTGACCGTGGACGCGGCCATCGACGCCGCCCACGCGGGCGATCCGGCGGTGCGCGAGGTGTTCACCCGCGCGGGGCACGCCATCGGGCTGGCCATGGCCGCGATGGCCAACCTGTTCGGGCCGGAGCGGATCATCGTGACCGGGGACGTGCCGGGGCTGGCCTCGTACGGGCTGTTCGAGGAGCAGCTCAACCGCTCGTTCGCGGCCCAGGCGTTCGGCGCGGCCGCCGACTGCCGCCTGCTGCTGCGCCCGCGATCGTTCGAGCAGTGGGCCCGCGGCGCCGCCGCGGTCGCCATCCAGCAGCACTTCGCGCTCGAGGGAGCGCCGCTGCCT
This sequence comes from Nonomuraea sp. NPDC003201, assembly GCF_053590415.1. Lineage (NCBI taxonomy): Bacteria > Bacillati > Actinomycetota > Actinomycetes > Streptosporangiales > Streptosporangiaceae > Nonomuraea > Nonomuraea sp. NPDC003201. Next base: position 13,732 of record NZ_JBSFTC010000286.1, on the reverse strand, counting down.
GGACTGAGGAGCGCAGGGAGCGAAGCGACCGGAGCGACGAGGGAAGGCAGCGGACCTCAACGACCGAGACGCCTCACGAAGTGAGGCCATGAGCAGGGAGAGACTGAGTGACCGCAGCGCCCGGCATCTGGCAGCCGCACGATCGAACGTTCGAGCAGCCGGAGGAGGTGCGGATCGAGGCCGCGGGGCTCGCGTTCGAGTGCTCGGCGGCGGCCGTGCTCACCTGCACGGCCGCCGAGGCGTCCCCTGGCGTTCTGGAGCTGCGCGTCGTCCCCGACCGGACCGCGGACGTGCGGGTGGCCTGGCGGGTGCCGTGCGTGGACGCGACCGCGTTCTGGGCCGCCGACGGCGGCGAGCACCGGGGGCTGCCGCCGTTCTGGCGCCGTCCCCGCGTGGCGGCGCTGGAGAAGAACGCGCCCGTCGGCTGCCTGGTGGGCGCCGGTGACGTGGCGCTGTGCGCCTACGCCGCGGGCGAGGTGGTCAGGCCCGTGCGGACGCGGACCGGGGTGGTGGAGGAGACCGGCGAGTTCGGGTTCTGGGTGGAGCACGAGGCCGAGCCGGACACGGGGCTCGTGCTGCGGCTCGACCTCACCCGGCGGCACTTCGCGACCACGCTGGCCGAGGTGGCGGACTGGTGGCGCGCGCTGCACGGCCCGGTCGCCGACGTGCCGCGGGCGGCGCGGATGCCCGCGTACTCGACCTGGTACGCCATGCAGCAGCACGTCAGCGCCGAGAGCGTGGAGCGGCAGGCGGGGCCGGCGGCCGAGCTGGGCTGCGAGGCGATCATCGTGGACGACGGCTGGCACAGCGACGACCGCGGGCGCGGGTACGGCTATGTCGGCGAGTGGGAGCCGTCCCCCACCACATTCCCCGATATTTCGGGACACGTGGCCAAGGTGCGGGGCGCGGGGCTGGCCTACCTGCTCTGGTACGCCCTGCCGTTCGTCGGCCGCCACACGGCGCTCTGGGAGCAGGTGCGGGGGTACACGCTGGCGTACAAGGAGCACATGAACGCCGCCGTCGTCGACCCCCGCTACCCGCACGTGCGCGACCTGATCGCCGGCCACCTCACCCGGGCGGTCACGGAGTGGGGCATGGACGGCCTCAAGATCGACTTCATCGACCAGTTCGCCGTGGAGGACCCGCCCGAGCCCGGCCCCGAGGCCGACTGCCGGACGGTGAACGAAGGCGTGCGCCGGCTCCTGGCGCAGCTGCCGCGTGACTGCCTGGTCGAGCTGCGGCAGCCGTACGTGAGCCCGGGCCTGTGGCCGTACGCCACGATGGTGCGCGCCTCCGACTGCCCGCTCAGCCCGGCGCACAACCGCCAGCGCACGGTGGACCTGCGGCTGATCGCGGGACCTCTGGCCGTGCACGCGGACATGCTGATGTGGCACCCGGAGGAGCGGCCCGAGCACGTCGCCACGCAGCTCGTCAACGTGCTCTTCTCGGTGCCGCAGATCTCGGTGGACCTGACCGCGCAGACGCCCGGGCAGCGCGAGGTGCTGCGGTTCTGGCTGGGCTTCTTCCGGGAGCACGCGGAGGTGCTGCAGCGCGCTTCCTTCGAGCCTTCCCGGCCCGACCTGGGCTATCCGCAGGTCACGGCCCGCTCGGGCGACACGGTGATCACGGCCCGGTACGCGCCGATGCCGGTGGCCGCGCCCGCCACCGGCACGCTCTGGCTGGCCAACGGCGACGCCTCCACCGACGTGCTGCTGCGGGTGCCCGACTCGGGTACGGCCCACGCCACGATCCTCGACTGCCGCGGCCGCACCGTCACCGAGGGCAACCTGCCCCTGCGCCCCGGCATCGCCCAGGTCAACGTCCCGGAGGGCGGCCTGCTCCGCCTGACCCGCTAGCGGTGGGGTTGCAGGCGCAGCCGCTCAAGCGCCCGACAGTCGGCGGCTGCGCCTGGTCCGCGTTACCGGCGCAGCCGGTCCAGCAGCTGGGCCTGGTAGAGCGAGGGCGGCAGGAGGCCGGGCCGGTTGGCGCCCTCGATGTACCCGGCCGGCTGCGCGAACGGCCCGTCGCCGGTGATCGTGCCCTGGCAGCCGATCGCGTAGTTCTGGGCGGTCGGCGGTTTCTGCACGATGAGCCTGCTGGTCGACACGTCGCAGTTCCACGCCACCGAGTGCGCCGCCGACCACCCGTGCGAGGTGCCGTACCGGCCGCGGTTGTACAGCCCGAGCGTGTAGTCGTAGTGCGGGTCGACGTCCTTGTGGCCGTCGAACAGCAGCCCCTGCGACCACCGGCGGTGGCCCTCGCTGGAGTTGAGCGCGTACTCCGAGGTGCCGCGCAGGAACACCACGCCCGACACCGTGCTGTGGCCGTTGGAGACGAACGCGTGCCTGGCCTTGTACGCGTAGCAGTCGCGGAAGAGCACCTGCTGCGAGTAGACGTAGGTGTTGAAGTTGTAGCGCCTGCTCCCCGTCACGATGCTGACCGGGTCGACGGCCCGGCAGTTCTCGACCGTGGCGCGGGTGGTCTCCTGGGTGGCGACCCCGGCCTGGGTGAAGTGGAGCATCGTGCAGTCGCGCACCCACGAGTCCTCGGTGCGCAGCAGGACGATCGCGTTGTAGGCGTGGTCCTCGTCCTGCTCCGGGTCCCCCTGGTACTCGATGTCGACGCGCAGCCGCTCCACGCCCACCTGGGTGACCAGCCCGGCCCGGTCCCACTTGTAGAGGAAGGACGGGGACAGGGCACGGTTGAGGTGGCTGAAGACCGGGACATCGATTTTCACGACATTTCCGGAAACTTCGCGTACGTACCGGTTGTAGATGAGGGGGTGCTCGCCCACCTTCCACGCCGGCCCCACGTCGTGGCCGCCGTAGTCGATGGCCTTCAGCCACTCCTCGGTGCAGGGATGGGTGATCACGATGTTGTCGCCGGGCCGCAGCGAGCCCGGGTCGGCCACCGCGAACTCGCGCGCGCCCACCTGCACGAAGTCGGTGGTGATGTCGGTGCGGGTGCCGGGCACCTCGCCCGTCCAGCCGCCGCCCGCCGCGCCGCCGGCCACGATCACGTCGCGGTCCTTCGGGTTGTTCCCGGTGGCCTTGATGATCGTGTTGCCGGCCGGGTCCTCGCCGTCGCCGGAGCCGCGCAGGACCGTGCCGCTCGCCCGCACGTACAGGGTGCCCGCCACCGGGTAGAGGCCGGGCAGCAGGAGCAGGGCGCCGCGCCGCGCGCGGGGCAGCGCGGCCACCTCGTCGAGCGCCGCCTGGATATGGGCGGTGTTGTCACCCTCGATCGGGCGGATCGTCTTGACGACCGGCACGTGCGGGATCGGCCGCTCGCCGTTGCGGTAGCCGGCGTGGCTGAAGTCGGGGATGCGGTTGCCCTCCGCGTCCTGCTCGTACGCCAGCCGCCCCCACCGGTCGTAACGCACCAGGCGGGACTGCCAGATCGTCGAAGCGCTCGCGGGGACCGCTCCCGCGGCGGACAGCGCCAGCGCGCCACCCGCCGCGAGCACGGCCCGCCTGCTGAGGTCATGTGCCATGGTCCACCTATCTGATGACGATCTTGTCGAGCTCGGGCCCGCGGGCGGTGAGACCGAAGAACCGGATCGTGTTGACCCCGGCCACCAGGTCCACCGGCACCGTCGCGGTGGTCACCGTGTCCTTGGTGCCGGTCATCGGCACCTGGATCGCGTCGCCGCCGTTGACGCTGACCGAGAACGACTGGGAGCCGTCCACCAGCGCGTGCACGGTCAGCTGCCGGGTCCCGGTGGTCTCCGACAGCACGCCCCTGACCACGGTGTAGTCATAGACGTTGCCGCCGACGAGGATGACCTTCCGCCCGCCGGAGCAGACGGCGCAGTAGGCGGGCTCGGCGGCGCCCTCGAAGACGTTGCCGGCCCGCTCGGCCTCGTACGTCCCCGGGCCGCGGTCCGGCGGCGGCAGCTTCACCGGCGGCGTCGCGGGCCCGAGCTGCTCCGCCTTCAGATCCTTGACCAGCAGGTACGTCTCCTGCAGCCCGGCGCTCTTGATGCTGCGGTAGATGCCCCACTTCGGCCGGTTGTACTGCTCCTGCGTCCACCACAGATCGATGTTCTCGACCTTCTGGTCCACGATCGTCCGCGAGCCGCTCTTCGGGCCGTCACGCAGCACCCACCGCATGTATCCGGCGTCGCCGGACTTGAACTCGATGGTCGTCGTGACCCACTTGTTCTGGATCGGCTCCAGGTCGGCCGTGGCGAAGTCGTGCGACTTGTTGTCCTCCAGCGTCCAGTAGCGGGCCGCGATCTTCTGCACGCCGTTCACGACCGGCAGCGAGATCTGCGCGATCGGCGTGCCGACGTCGGAGTTCTTCAGCTGCCAGATGTGGGTGAAGTTCGTGGTCGCGTCGAGCGTGTCCGGAATGTACATCTGGTACGTGATCCGCCAGGTCTCGTCCTTGCGGATCTCCAACGGGCTGCCGTCGGCCGCCCGCATGCCGCGTACCTCGTTGCGCATGCGGTCGGAGCCGTCGCGGTCCTCCAGGTGCGCGTCGAACCGCCACACGCCCTTCTCGGCGCGCACGTGCGGCAGGCCCTCGGGATGGGAGCCGCGCCGGTCGTCCTCCAGCGCCTCGAACGCGTTGACGCCGTCGCGCCATGGGCTGGGGTTCCACCGGGTCTCCCATCGGGGAGCCCCGATGGCGACGGCGTCGGCCGGGGCCGTCTGCAGGAGCAGCGCCATCGCCGCCAGGGCTCCCACCAGGTGCCTTCTCACTGAATCGTCACCCTGTCGAGGTCGGGCGCGCTGGCGCCGTCGTTGAAGAAGCGGACGCTGTTGGCGCCCGCGGCGAGCTGCACCGGGACCGTCGTGGAGACGGGCGTGCTCCAGTCCGTGCCGGTCAGCGAGACGGTCTGGGCGGCGCCGCCGTTCACGCTGACCTGGAAACTGCGCGTGCCGCTCACCAGGCCGTGCACCGTCAGCTGCCGGGCGCCGGCGGAGGAGGACTGCACGTTCAGCGTGACCGCGTTGCCGGAGCCGCCGCCGATCCAGCCGACTTTGGTGCCGCCCGAGCAGCCGGAGCAGGACGCGGTGCGGGCGGTGCCGCTGAAGGAGCCCTGCTCGGCCTCGTACGCGGACGGGTCGGTGCTGCCGCCGCCGGTGAGCTGGTAGGCCTGCAGGTTGCGGACCAGGAGGTAGGTGTTCTGCAGGCCGGAGCTGTTGATGCTGCGGTAGATGCCCCACTTGGGCCGCAGGTACTCGTCGTCGCCCCGCCACAGGTCGGTGTTGTCCAGGCGCTTGTCGACGAGCGTGGTGGAGCCGTCCTTGAGCGTCCAGCGCAGGTAGCCGCTGTCGGAGGCCTTGAACTCGAACGTCGTGTCCACCCACTTGCCCTGGATCGGCTCCAGGTTGGTGTTGCCGACCTCGTGGGTCTGCTCGGCCTCGTCCCAGTAGCGGACGTTGATCTTGGGGGTGCCGCCCGAGATCGGCAGCGACATCGTGTAGAGCGGCGCGCCGGAGCCGGGCACCTTCATCTGCGCGATGTGGGTGAAGCTGCTGGTCGCGTCCAGCGAGGTCGGGATGTACAGCTGGTAGCTGATGCGCCAGGTCTCGTTCTCGAGGATCTTGAGGTACGAGCTGCCGCCGGTCCGCATGCCCTTGACCTCGTTGCGCTGGCGGTCGTCGCCGTCGCGGTCCTGGGTGTGCATGTCGAAGCGGTACGCGCCGCCGGAGACGTAGATGTGCGTGACGCCGGAGTGCGAGTCGGAGCGGTCGTCCTCGATGCCCTCGAACGCCTCGGCGACGGTGTCGTCCGCCGGATCCGGGCTCCAGCGCAGCGTCCAGGCGGCCGCCGCGGCGGGAGTGGCGGCGGGCAGTGCGGCGGCGGCGGTGACCACCAGGGCGGCTAAGACGCCGCCGATGCGCTTGTTCATTGGTCCTCATTTCTCCTGAGGTGAAGCGTGAACCCGCCGTTGGGGGGAACGGCGAGGTCGAGCTTGCCCCCGGCGGAGACGGTGACCGTCTCGGCGAGGATCCGGTCGCCTGGGGCGTCCCGGTAGATCTCGGCCGCCCATTCCCCCTGGTCGAGGAAGTCGAGCGGCACGGTGAGCGTGCGGGCCTCGCCCGACACGCCCGCGCCGACGTACCACTCGCCGCCGTTCCTCCTGGCCAGCAGGATGTGGTCGGCGGGGTCGCCGGACAGCAGCCGCGTCTCGTCCCACGCGGTGGGGACGGCCGACAGCAGCCGCAGGGCCTCCGGCCGGGCTTCGTAGGCCTCGATGCCGTCGGCGAAGTGCTGGACGCCGGACTCGAAGATCACCGACAGCGCGAGCTCGAACCCGGCCGAGATCGTGCGCACGCCGGTGAACGTGCACGGCGTGAAGTCCATCGGGCCCTGCACGTTGCGGGTGAAGGCCAGCGACAGGTAGTGGGCGGGCTGGTAGAGCGGCTGCTTGCCGGGCTTCGGCTTGATCCACTCGGCGCCCTTGACGGCTTCGGCGGTCATGAACTGCGGCCACGTCCGCTCGGTGCCGCGCGGGATCGTGCCGCCGTGGAAGACCACCATGAGCTCGAGCCGGGCGGTGGCGGCCAGGATGGCGTCGAACCAGCGCATCCGGTCCTGGCCGTCGGACTCGGTGAAGTCGATCTTCACGCCGACCGCGCCCCACTCCTTCCAGAGCGCGAGCTTCTCGCGGTGCTCCAGCTCGGTGTCCACGTGCTGCCAGTGCGACCAGAGCCAGACGCCGACGCCCTTCTCCTTGGCGTAGGCGATCAGCTCGGGCATCCATTCCTTGTTCCAGCCCGCGTCGGCCAGCAGGTACGGCCAGCCGTTCGCGGCGGCGAAGTCGGTCCAGCGCTTCTGGGCGTCGAGGTCGCGCGTCGAGGGCCCGTCGGACCACCACGACCAGGCGGCGGCCCCGGGCTTGATCCAGGAGGTGTCCTCGACCCTGGACGGCTCAGCAAGGCTGGTGACCAGGTCGCTCTCCACGATCGTGGCCAGGTCGCCGACGATCATCGTGCGCCAGGGGGTGGTGAGGGGGCTGGCGGCGGTCACGTACGGGTCGGGCAGGTCGAGCCGGAACGTGTTGCCGTCGAGGAGCAGGCGGGAGCCGGCGTAGCCGCTGTCCAGGTTCGACTCGGTGACGAACATCCAGGAGCCGCCGGTCTCGAAGAGCGAGGGGTAGCCGTACAGGATGGGCTCGGCGTCGGCGACGGTGCCGTGCCGGTGGATCTCCTCGTAGTCGCAGCGGCCGTTCTCGTACGGGAGCAGCACCGCGCGGGCCTCGGGCGGCAGGACGTACTCGGAGGCCTCCTCCACGACGGTGACCGGGCCCGTCCACGGCACCACGTACCGATAGGCCACGCCGTGCCCGCCGACGCGGATCTGCACGTCGAGCCGGTGCCCGTCCTTGGTGAACGACAGCGTCCACTCGCCGGCCTCGTAGCCGTGCTCGCGCCGCTTGCCGGTGACCGTCCGGTAGGTCTCCTCGACCCGCCGCTCGGACATCCCGGACAGGGTGAGCCCCTTGCTCAGGTCGGCGTGGGCGGTCCTGATGCCCAGCCTGGACGGCTCCAGCACCGTCCGCTCGCGGTGGCGCACCTCCAGCGTGAGCACGCCCTCGGTGGAGAGGGTCAGCCCCGCTTCCAGGTCCTCGTCACTGAACGTCCAGCTTGGCACGTGCCCTCCAGGGAAAGGAAGAGATAGGAGGAGTCGATCGGGGCTCACCAGCCGCCCCCACACCTGGCACGGCCGCCGGTCAAGGCGTCCGGATCTCCTCACAGTGCGCTAGAGCCTAGGTTGCAAGCGCTTTCAATTCAATTCTTGACGAAGTTAATTACCGGGTCTACGGTACGGCCATGCCTCACGGACTGCCACAGGTCCAGCTCATCAACGCGCTGATACATCCGACCTCTATCGAGCTCTTCCTTTGAGAGGCCCACCATGGAGATGAACCGTCGCCAGATGCTGGCCCTGGCGGTGGCGGCCGCGACGGCGCCCGTGCTGTCCGCCTGCGCGGACACCAGGCAGCAGAAGCAGGCCGCGGCTCCGGTCAAGTCCGGGGCCCAGCTGATCGACCCCAACCGGCCGGGCAGCGACGCCTGGCCGTTCGAGGCGGCCGAGCAGCTCAACAACTCGCTGACATGGCCGAAGACGGACGTGGCCGACCCGGCGTCCAAGGTGACGATCACGGTGGCGATGACCACGGACGCGGTCACCGAGGTGCGCAACGCCCAGTTCGACTTCTTCTTCAAGAAGCGCCACCCGAACATCGAGATCAAGCGCGAGTCGTCGCCCTTCGACCAGTTCCTGACGAAGTACATGACGCAGGCCGCCGGCGGCACGCTGCCCGACGTGCTCTACAACCACTACTCCTGGACGCAGAACCTCATCTCCAACCAGGTGCTGCATCCGGTGGACGAGTACATCGCCAAGACGCCCGAGTTCGACATGGACGACATCCCGCAGAGCGGGCTCGGCTACTTCAAGCGCGACGGCAAGCTGTACGGCCTGCCCACCGACATGGCGCCCAAGCTGCTCTTCTACAACAAGGACCTGTTCGACAAGGCCGGGATCGACCACCCGGACGAGAGCTGGACGTTCGACAAGCTCTTCGAGACGGCGAAGAAGATGACCAGCGGGTCGGGCGCGGAGAAGATCTACGGCTTCTCCCCCATGCCGACCCCGGGTCCCGACCTCGGCGCCGTCTTCCTCATGCCGTTCGGCGGCCGTTTCCTCGACGCCGCCGAGTCGAAGGTGATGATCAACGAGCCCAAGGCCAGGGAGGCCATGGGGCGCTGGCTGGACCTGCTGGTCAAGGACAAGGCGGTGCCCAGCCTGGCCGAGCTGCAGCTGCTGGAGAAGGTCGACCCGTTCAAGACCGGCCACGCGGCCATGCTCATCAACGGCGCCTGGCTGATGCTGGAGCTGTCCAAGCAGACGGCGTTCAAGTGGGGCGCCACGCACATCCCCAAGGGCCCGGCCGGCCGCTTCACCCCGGCCGTGGGCAGCGCGCTGGTGATGACGGCCTCCTCGCAGAACAAGGACGCCGCCTGGATCTACATGCACGAGTTCCTGTCGTCCTCCGGCTACAAGTTCCGCCAGATCACCGCGCCCGCCCGGCAGTCCGCCTGGGACGCCAACGCCAAGGCGGTCGGCATCCCCGACGAGACGGCGAAGCTGGTCAAGGAGGTCCTGGCCGACTACGCCTCCGACGACGGCGTGCTGCGGCTGCCGGCCAACAAGAAGGTCGTCGACACGGCCAAGCCCATCTGGGAGCGCGCGATGCTCGGCAAGGTCAGCCTGGACGACGCGCTGAAGGAGATCGCCGACAAGGTCACGCCCGTACTGGCCGAGAACAAGATCGCATGACCGCCGTCAGCGCCCGCAGCACGCTGGCGCGCCGCGAGGCGCGGCGCTTCCACCTGTTCGTCTCGCCGTGGGTGATCGGGTTCGTGCTCTTCAGCGCGGGCCCGATCCTCGGGGCCGTCGTGCTGAGCTTCATGGACTGGAACCTGCTGAAGCCGCCGACGTGGGTGGGTCTCGCCAACTACGAGCGCATGCTCAACGACCCCGAGTTCTGGGAGTCGATCGAGAACACCGTGCAGTACGGCCTCGGCTCGGTGGCGCTCGGCGTGTCGTTCACGTTCCTGCTGGCGCTGCTGCTCAACCAGCCGCTGCGCTTCCAGGGGCTGTTCCGTACCGTGATGTACCTGCCGTCGGTGGTGTCGGGCCTGGCCACGGCGCTGCTGTGGCTGAACATCCTGCACCCCGACTACGGGCTCATCAACAAGGTGCTGGCGTCGGTCGGCATCGAGGGGCCGGGCTGGCTGGCCTCGCAGGAGTGGGCCATCCCCGGGCTCGTGCTGATGAGCGTGTGGGGCGCGGGCAACACGATCGTCATCTACCTGGCCGGGCTGCAGGGCATCCCGAAGACGCTCTACGAGGCCGCCGAGATCGACGGGGCGGGGTGGTGGCGCCGCTTCTGGAGCGTGACCGTGCCGATGATGTCGCCGGTCATCTTCTTCAACGTGGTGACCGGGTTCATCGCGGCGCTGCAGAGCTACGTGCTCATCCTGGTCATGACCGAGGGCGGGCCCGGCAACGCCACGATGGTGCTGGGGCTCTACATCTACCGGCACGCGTTCGTCTACTTCGACATGGGGTACGCGGCCACGCTGTCGTGGGCGATGTTCGTGCTGGTCATCGCCGTGACCGCGATCCAGTTCGGCCTGGCCAGGCGCTGGGTGCACTACGAGTTCAAGTGAGGTCGCCGATGCTCGTCGAGACCGCGGTGAAACCCGCGCGCTCCCCCCGCACGGGCGGCAAGCCCTTGAGCTCGGAGCAGGCCGAGCGCGTCAGACGGATCCGGCGCTCCGGCGCGTACATCCTGCTGGCCATCAGCTCGGCGGTGTTCCTGCTGCCGTTCCTGTGGATGGTGACGACCTCGCTCAAGTCGGACGCCGAGAACCTGGCCTTCCCGCCGCAGTGGCTGCCCGACTCCTTCAACTTCGACAACTACGCCAAGGGCTGGTCCGGGTCGCTGCCGTTCACCAGGTTCCTGATGAACACGATCGTGATCACCGCGCTGTCCATGGCGGGCAACCTCGTCTCGTGCATCCTGCCGGCGTACGCGTTCGCCCGGCTGCGGGCGCGGGCGGCGGGCTTCATGTTCGCGGCGCTGCTGGCGACCATGATGATCCCGCGCGAGATCACGCTGGTGCCGAAGTTCGTGATGTTCTCCAAGCTCGGCTGGGTCGACACGTATCTGCCGCTCGTCGTGCCGGAGTTCTTCGGCGTCGCGCTCTACATCTTCCTGCTGCGCCAGTTCTTCACCACGATCCCGCAGGAGCTCATCGACGCGGCCCGCATCGACGGGGCCTCGGAGCTGCGCATCCTGTGGAGCGTCATGCTGCCGCTGGCCAAGCCGGCCATCGCGGCGATCTGCCTGTTCTCCTTCGTGGGCAACTGGAACCAGTATCTGGAGAACTCCATCTATCTGCGCTCGATGGAGAAGATCACCCTCGCCCAGGGGCTCGGCATGTTCAACGGTCAGTATGTGACCCAGTACAACCAGATGATGGCCGTCGCGCTAGTGTCGATGCTGCCCATCCTCGTCATCTTTTTCCTGGCGCAGAAGACGTTCATCCGGGGCGTCACGCTCACCGGAATCGCAGGAAGGTAATCCTTGGACTACGAACGCCAGCCGTACAGAAGGTGCGGCCGCAGCGGTCTCCTCCTCCCCGCCGTGTCGCTCGGCCTGTGGCACAACTTCGGCGGGGGCAAATCCCTCGACAGCCAGCGCGCCATCTTCAGCAAGGCGCTCGACCTCGGCATCACCCACTTCGACATCGCCGACCGTTACGGCCCGCCGTTCGGCGCCGCCGAGGCGACGTTCAACCGGCTCCTGCCGCGGTCGCTGCGTGACGAGGTGGTCGTCACGACCAAGGGCAGCAACCCCATGTGGGACGGCCCGTACGGCAAGGGCAACTCGCGCAAGCACCTGCTCGCCACGCTCGACCGCTCGCTGGCCCGGCTCGGCCTCGACTTCGTGGACATCTTCTACCTGCACCGCGACGACGAGGAGACGCCGCTGGAGGAGCAGGTCGCCACGCTGGACTACATGGTCCGCACGGGACGCGCTCTCTACGTGGGTGTGTCGAACTTCTCGCCCGAGCGCACGGCGCAGGCCGCCCGGCTGCTGCGCGAGCTGGGCACGCCGCTGCTGATCCACCAGCCGTCGTACTCGCTGCTCAACCGGAAGATCGAGCACGGCCTGCTGGGCGTGCTGGAGCAGGAGGGCGTCGGCTGCGTGGTCTACTCGCCGCTGGCCCAGGGCCTGCTCACCGACCGCTACCTCGACGGCATCCCCGCCGACTCGCGGGCGGCCGAGGCGCGCTTCCTCACTCCCGACCGGGTGACGCCCGAGGTGCTGGCGTTCGTCCGGTCGCTGTCGGAGCTGGCCGCCTCCCGCGGGCAGACGGTGGCGCAGCTCTCCCTGGCCTGGGCGCTCAGGGACCCGCGCGTCACGTCGGTGCTGGTCGGCGCCTCCAGCCCCGAGCAGCTCGAGGCGAACGTGGCCGCCGTCGACCGGCTCGACTTCTCCGACGACGAGCTGGCCGCCATCGACCGCGCCGCCAAGGAGGCCGGTATCGAGGCGTAAGGAGCCGTCTCCCCCGTGAGAGCGAGGGCGCTCGCTCGTCACGGGGATCCGCCGCTGCCCGGGCGACCGGCACGATCGTGACATGATCACCTGGACCGGCCGATGGGCCGTCTGGGCAGCGGCCTCCTGGACGCTGCTCTACGTCGCGTCCAAGATTCATTTCGCCCTCGCCGAGCGCATCGGCGTGACCGGCGGCCCGCGCGTGGCCCCGGAGACCTATCTGGAGTACGGGCCCGGCGAGGTCGCGCGGGCCCAGTGGGCCAACGCCGCCGCGGGCCTGCTCATGGCCGCCGTCGTGCTGGCCTCCCTCATTCCTTTCCGTCGGCCGCTGCCGCGCCGGACGCTGGCGGCGCTGCTGTGGTCGTGCGCGGCGATGGCCGCGGCGGGCGCGATCGGCATGACCGCCGGCGCCCTGTCCGCCGGGCGCGGCGGCGCTCTCTTCGGTGGCTACTGCACGGTGTGGGCCGTGCTGCTCTGCCTCGCCTCCCTCTCCTTCCACCGGCGCCGCCGTTCCATAATGAAACAGCTTTCCCGTTAGCGTGCTACCTTAAGGGGACGACAGACCCATTAAGGAGTGATTTTGATGGAATATCGGCAGTTGGGGGCGTCCAGGCTCAAGGTTCCGGCATTGAGCTTCGGCGCCGGCACGTTCGCCGGGAAGGGCGAGCTGTTCGGCGCGTGGGGCGACACCGACGTGGCGCAGGCCCGGCGGCTGGTGGACATCTGCCTCGACGCGGGGGTGACGATGTTCGACACGGCCGACGTCTACTCCGACGGCGCGTCCGAGGAGGTGCTGGGCCAGGCGCTCAAGGGGCGGCGGGACCGGGCGCTCATCTCCACCAAGGCCGGGCTGCCCATGGGCGACGGCCCCGGCGACGCGGGCACCTCCCGGCACCGCCTGATCAAGGCGGTCGACGACGCGCTGCGCCGCCTCGGCACCGGCCACATCGACCTGTTCCAGCTGCACGCCTTCGACGCGGCGACCCCGGTGGAGGAGGTGCTGTCCACGCTCGACGACCTGGTCAGGGCGGGCAAGCTGCGCTACGTGGGCGTCTCGAACTTCTCCGGCTGGCAGCTCATGAAGTCGCTGGCGACCGCCGAGCGGTACGGCTACCCGCGCTACGTGGCGCACCAGGTCTACTACTCTCTGGTCGGGCGCGACTACGAGTGGGAGCTGATGCCGCTCGGCCACGACCAGGGAGTGGGCGCGGTGGTGTGGAGCCCGCTCGGCTGGGGCCGCCTCACCGGCCGCATCCGCCGCGGTCAGCCTCTTCCCGAGGGCAGCCGCCTGCACAGGACCGCCGCCTTCGGGCCGCCGGTGGCCGACGAGCTGCTGTACGCGGTGGTGGACGCCCTGGACGAGATCGCCGCGGAGACCGGCAGGTCGGTCCCCCAGGTCGCGCTGAACTGGCTGCTCCGGCGGCCGACCGTCTCCTCGGTCATCGTCGGCGCCCGCGACGAGTCGCAGCTCCAGGAGAACCTGGGGGCGATCGGCTGGGAGCTGACCCCGGACCAGGTGGCCCGGCTGGACGCGGCCAGTGCCACCACGGCGGCGTACCCCTACTTCCCGTACCGGCGTCAGGAGGGTTTCGCCCGGCTCAACCCGCCGATCGCCGGCGGCGTGGAGTTCTGAGCGCCGCC
>NZ_JBSFTC010000285.1:0-14176 GCF_053590415.1 Nonomuraea sp. NPDC003201 | reverse complement strand
GAGCCGCACCCGGTGTTCGAGCTGGCGCTGCGCCGGCTGGCCGCCGACCGCCCCACCGGCACGCGGCACACGGTCGTGCACGGCGACTTCCGCAACGGCAACCTCATCGTCGGGCCCGACGGCATCAGGGCGGTGCTCGACTGGGAGCTCGCCCACCTCGGCGACCCCCTCGAGGACCTCGGCTGGCTCTGCGTGAAGGCGTGGCGGTTCGGCTCGCCGCTGCCGGTGGGCGGCTTCGGCGCCTACGACGAGCTGATCGACGCGTACGAGGCGGCCGGCGGGCACCCGGTGGACCGGGACGCGCTGCGCTGGTGGGAGACGTTCGGCGTGCTCAAGTGGGGGATCATCTGCGTCATGCAGACCATGCGGCACCTGCGCGGCGGCGCCCGGTCGGTGGAGCTGGCCGCGATCGGCCGGCGCGTGTGCGAGAACGAGTGGGACCTGCTGCGCATGCTCCGGGGAAAACCCATTGCCCCGGCGTGACCCCGGACCGCACGCTTGACCGGTGACCATTCTGGAAGCGTCCCATCTGGTCAAGCGGTTCGGCGGGGTCACCGCCGTGCGCGACCTCAGCCTCACCGTGGGCGAGGGCGAGGTCGTCGGCCTGCTGGGCCCCAACGGCGCGGGCAAGTCGACCACCCTCCACATGCTGCTCGGCCTGATCACCCCCGACGCGGGCACGATCCGGCTGTTCGGCCTCGAGCTGGCCCGGCACCGCACCGAGACGCTCAGCCAGGTCAACTTCGCCGCCAGCTACGTGGACCTGCCCGGCGTGCTGCACGTGCACGAGGTGCTCGACGCGTTCGCCCGCCTCTACGCACTGCGCCACCCGCGCCGCCGGGTGGCGGAGATGATCGAGCTGTTCGAGCTGGGCCCGCTGCGCAGGCGGAAGGTGATGGACCTGTCCTCGGGCCAGCGCACCCGCGTGCACCTCGCCAAGGCGCTGCTCAACGCGCCCAGGCTGCTGGTGCTCGACGAGCCCACGGCCAACCTCGACCCCGACGCCGGCGACCGCGTCCGCAGCCTGCTGTCCCGGCTGGCCAGGGAGGAGGGCAGCGCCATGCTGATCACCTCGCACAACATGCGCGAGGTCGAGCGCATGTGCGACCGGATCCACTTCATGTCGGACGGCGTCGTCGTGGCCGTCGGCAGCGCCAAGGAGCTGGCCGGCCACTACGGGGCCGAGGACCTGGAAGAGGTGTTCCTGAAGGTGGCACGCGGATGACCACGCAGATGACCACGCATATGACCTCGGTGACTCTGCCCCCGTTGAGCCTGGCCGCCCGGCGCACGCGCGTCATGGGCGTGGTCCGGCGCGACTTCGCGGCGCTGCGGCGCAGCCCGGTCAGGATGTTCGAGATCCTGTTCTGGCCGACGATCGAGCTGGTGCTGTGGGGCTTCGTGACGCTGTTCCTGCAGGCGCAGCGGGTGCCGTTCGTGGTGGCGTTCCTGCTCGGGGCGGTGCTGCTCTGGCAGGTGCTGCAGAAGGCCAGCAACGAGATCTCGATCGCGTTCCTGGAGGACATCTGGTCGCGCAACCTGCTCAACGTGCAGGTCAGCCCGCTGTCGAGCGTCGAATACCTGGCCGGGCTCGTCCTGTTCTCGCTGGGCAAGGTGGCGTTCGCGGTCGCGGTGATGGCCGGGCTGGCCCTCGGCCTGTACGGGTTCGGGCTGTCGAGCATGGGCGTGGGGCTGGTGCCGTTCATGGGGATCCTGCTCGTCCTCGGCTGGTCGCTGGGCCTGGTGGGCATCGCGGCGGTGCTCCGCTTCGGCGAGAACGCGCAGGTGATCGCCTGGTCGCTGGTGTTCGTGGTGCAGCCGCTGGCCGGGATCTTCTACCCGATCTCGGTGCTGCCCGAGCCGCTGCGGACGATCTCGTGGCTGCTGCCGGCCTCGCACGTGTTCGAGGGCATGCGCACGGTCATAGGCGGCGGCGCGGTGCCGTGGGACCGGCTGGCCTGGGCGGGCGGGCTCAACGTGGTCTACCTGGCCGGCACGGTGGGGTTGTTCGCCTGGGCACTCAGGTATGCCCGGCGGCATGGGAAGCTCTCCCGTTTCGGGGACTGACGGCGGCGGGCTGCCGGACGAGGGCGGCGGCGATCACGTCCACCAGGCCCTCGACCACCTGTACGCGGTCCACCTCGGGATGCTCCAGCCACCAGTCGCCGGTCGTCTGCACCATGCCGACGAACGCGTGCCCCAGCACCTGCGCCCGCACCGGGTCGGGCACCGCGCGCTCGCCGGCCAGCAGGCCGCCGAGCTCCTCGCCCAGCCCCCGCACGAGCGCGGTCATGTGGGAGCGGAACCGGGAGTCCTCGGCGCTGGCCCGGTGGAACAGGAACCGGTAGAGGTTGCGGTTGGCCGAGATCAGGTCGAGGTAGACGCCGATGGTCGCCCGTGCCCGGCCCCGCAGGTCGGCCCCAGGGGCGACGAGCTCGGGGCGCAGCTGGGCGATGACCGTGCGCACGTGGCGGTCGGCCAGCGCCTGGTAGAGGCCGCTCTTGTCGCCGAAGTGGCGGTAGAGAATGGGCTTGGTGATGCCGGCCTCGGCGGCGATGGCCGCCATCGAGACCTCGGGGCCCTGGGTCAGGATGACCCGG
This sequence comes from Nonomuraea sp. NPDC003201, assembly GCF_053590415.1. Taxonomy (NCBI): domain Bacteria; kingdom Bacillati; phylum Actinomycetota; class Actinomycetes; order Streptosporangiales; family Streptosporangiaceae; genus Nonomuraea; species Nonomuraea sp. NPDC003201. The sequence continues at coordinate 11,576 of NZ_JBSFTC010000285.1, read as the reverse complement.
TCGGCTGCGTCGAGCAGCGCTCTGCGCCGGTCGGGGTCCCGTCCACTCACCCGCCCAGGATAGGCCGCCCCGGAATCCGCCCTTCACCTGCCCAGGACGGACCGCAACCGGCCGGGCAGCAGCGCCGAGAGCACCAGGAGCGCGCCGATGATCGTGTAGAGGCCGGTCATCCCGGCCATCGTGCCGGGCGGCTCGGTCAGCTCGGCCCAGGGGACGCCGTTCGGCTGCGACCACGGCAGGCCGCCCTCCCGCGCCCAGGGCAGGCTGCCCGCCACGCCGAGCGCGGCGTTCAGGTCGAGGGCGAACACGGCCCCCGCCGCCGCCAGCGGGATGCCGCAGCCGAGGGCCGCCGCGGGCCAGGCGGTCAGGAAGGTGACGATGACGGCCACCGCGACCAGGTAGCCGAGCGCCGCGGGCGACGGCCCGAACGTGGCGCTGCTCGTACGCAGGGCTCTGGCGGCCGCCTCGGTCAGGTAGTAGACGGGCACGAGGGCGGCCACGCCTGCGGCGGCTCCCACCAGATGTCGATTCTCACGGGTCACACCGCCTTCGTCCCCGCCTCGTACGCTGATTACGCACGTCAGACCGCTGTCCACTGGCAGCGCGGCCGCCTTTACGTCGTAGATCACACGTTCGCCTCGAAATCGCGAAATTACTGGAAAATACTGGGACTGTTGGTACGCTCGCGCCATGAGTGACCGGCTGGACGATCTCGAGCGGCGGATCGACGAGCTCCGGGCGGGCGTGCGCAAGGCGATGCGGGTCAAGGACGGCGCCACGGCCCGCGCCCTGCGTGCCGAGCTGCGTACCGCGGAGCGCGAATGGGACGCCCTCGTGAGCGGCGAGCCGGCTCAGGCCAAGCCGGAGCCACCGCGCCTGGTCACCGTGCGCGAGCAGGTGAACCAGGGGCTGCGGCTGCTCGGCGCGCCCGCCCAGCCGCGGCTCGTCGTGGCCGTCAGCGACGTGTTCTTCGGCGGCACGATCCGCAGCGCCCAGCTCACCAGCCTGCGCAGGGACGAGGAGCGCTCGTTCCGGTCGTCGCCGCACGGGCGGCCGTACTACCTGTGCGCCGCGCTGACCGACCGCCTCTCCCCCGCCCGCGGGCTGCTCACGCTCAGCACCTGGCCGCTGGAGCGGCGGGTGGTCGGTCCGCTCAGCCCCCGCGTCGACTTCCTGACCTGCGCCATCGCGGTGGCCTCGCACGAGTCGGCCGACGGGCGGGCCGACCGGTTACTCCTGCGGATGGCCAGGAACATCCCCGGCGCCACTGACGGCACGCTGGGCCCGTCCGACCCGGATCGGGTGATCGAGGCGGCCCGCGCCGAGCTGCGCGTGCACGGCGACCGCGACACGCGGGATCGCGCCGAGCTGGCAGAACGCGCCGCGGCGCAGCTCGGTGACGCCGCCCGCCTGTTCGGCGCCGCTACGCTGAGCACGATCAAGAAGGAGAACGCGAAGTGAGCGGCTTGAAGCGCGAGGGCGAACACATCCAGCGGCTTGACGCGTTGCGCGGCACGACGCCGCCCCGCCCGCACGACGCCCGCGCCATCGCGGCCCTGGCCGCCAACCCCGGCTGCACCCGCCGGGCCCTGCTCGACGGCGCCGGCATCGACAAGGACGCCGCCGCCCGCCACCTCGGCTTCCCGGCGCCGTTCGGCCAGTCGCCGTTCGCGATCACGCGCGGCAACATGTTCGAGGCGCTGGTCAAGGCCGACGGCTGCGCGGAGCTGCTGCGGATGCTGCGCGAGCTGCTGCGCCTGCCGGTCGCCGAGGTCGCCTACCACGACGTCGAGAACGTCGGCGCCCACCTGCGCCACGCCCACACCCGCGCGCTGATCGACCGCGCGGCCCGCGACGGCCAGGACGCGGGCACGCTGTACGACCACCCGCTGCTCACCCTGGAGATCGCCGGCCACACCGCCTACCTGGAGCCCGACGTGGTGGCCTTCCAGCTCGGCGGCCGCTTCCACATCGTGGAGATCAAGTCGTTCGCGGTGATCGACGGTCAGGCCGACCCGGCGGCGGTGGCCGCGGCCGCGCGGCAGGCGGCGGTGTACGTGCTGGCGCTGCGCACGCTCCTGGAGGAGCTGGGCCACGACCCGGCGAAGGTCTCGCACGACGTGGTCCTGGTCTGCCCCGAGAACTTCGCCAACCGGCCCGTCGCGACCCTCGTCGACGTGCGCAAGCAGATGGCCGTGCTGCGCCGCCAGCTCACCCGGATGACCACGCTCGACCGGCTGCTCGAAGGGCTGCCCGACGACCTCACGTTCGACCTGCGGCCCGGCGAGGACGGGCGGCCCACCCGGCCCGTCGCCGAGCTGGGCGACGCGCTGCGCAGGGCGACCGCCCGCTACGCGCCCGACTGCATGTCCGCCTGCGACCTGTGCTTCTTCTGCCGCGACGAGGCCCGCCAGGAGGGCGCCTCCGACCTGCTCGGCCGGCAGGTGCGCGACGAGCTGGGCGGGGTGGCCTCGGTGGCGGAGGCGCTCGGGCTGGCCGACGGCGCCCACGACCCCGCCGAGGGCCAGGAGGAGATCGCCCGGCTGCTCCGCAACGCCGAACGCCTGCGCAGGGAGTGCCTCACGTGAGCATGCTGACCTCGCTCGCGCGGCTGCGAGCCCTGGAGGAGGGCATCGCGCAGCCCGTCGCGACCGTCAGGCACTGCCATCTGTCGGACCGGCCGATGGTGTTCATCCCGCTCAAGCTCTCGGGCGAGGCCGCCGCGCCGCTGGCCGCCATGCTCGGCACCGACCGGGAACGGCCGCGCCTGCTCGTGGTCACCCAGCCGCGCAACCGCGACCTGCGCTTCGCCTGGGCCGCCGAGCTGGCCGGGGTGCTGCTGCCGTACGTCGAGGGCTTCATGGCCGACACCGAGACGGTGGAGCGCAAGAACGCCGACCCCTACGAGCGCGTGCTGGACGCGCCGCAGCTCATCGTGCCCAACCAGACCGGGGTGGCCTTCACCAGGCTGCTCGGCCGCTCCACGCGCTTCCGCCGGGCCGACGGGCCCTATCCGGTGCCCGAGGCGGTGCCGCTGCTGGGGCGGTGGCTGACGTACTTCGCGGAGCGGGCCGCCTACCCGGGCTCGTCGATGATGCTGGCCGCGACCGAGGAGCTGGGCCGGCACTGGGCGAGCGGGCAGAGCTCGCTGGAGGACGCCAACCTGGCCGCGCTGCTGGCCTGGATCACCAGGGGGCCGGACGACGAGGCCGAGGACCCGCTGATCTGGCCGCCCGCCGGGCCCGCGACCGATCCGGGGTTCGACGCGGAGGTGCTGTCGCCGGCGATGGACAGCGAGTCGCCCGAGCGCATCACCGAGGCGCTGCGCACCCAGCTCGAGCCCACGTGGCGGCTCATGTGGCAGGCCGTCGACCTGCTGGCCGGGCTGGAGGAGGGTTCGAGCGCCGCGCAGCGGTGGGAGCAGGACCGCGGCTCGTTCAGCGGCATGGCGGTGCACATCGCCGAGGGGGCGCCGCCGCAGGCCAGGCGCGACGGGGCGGTGGCCGCCGCGGCCAAGCTGGCCCGCATGGAGCGGGCCCAGGCCGCGTACGACGTGCAGCGCGCCTACGACGACCCCCTGGTCATGGCCGAGTACCGGCTGACCGGGGAGGCGTTCGCGGGCGAGGTGATCGAGACCGTCCCCGACAACACCGAGGGTGAGGGCCGCTCCCGCAAGCTCCGCCCGCTCGTGGTGATCAAGACCGACGACCCGGTACGCCTGGCGCCCGGCACCTCGCTGGGCACCCCGCAGCGCCGCGGCCAGGGCGCCGAGCTCGTGGAGGCCGGCCAGGGCCTGGTCACCCTGAAGATCACCAAAGGCATGGGCCGGGGCAAGACGGCCGCGCCGGGAGCGGTGCCCGAGGTCGGCGAGCGGGTCTGCTACACCTCGCTGACCGACGACTTCCAGGGCTCCCCCCACCTGCCCGACTCCGAGGCCACGCCGTGGACGCACGGCGGGCCGCCGCAGGAGTACGTGCCCGACGACGAGGACGCCCAGGAGGAGTGGTCGTGACCGACAGCCCGGAGCAGGTCATCAGGAACGTCCTCGCGGACCTGCCCCGGCACCGCGGCGTCGTGGTCGACTCGCCGCCCGGCGCGGGCAAGTCCACGCTGGTGGTGCGGGCGGCGGCGCACATCGCGGCGACCGGCGAGCCCCTGATGATCGTCGCCCAGACGAACGAGCAGGTCGACGACCTGGTGACCCGCATCTCCGAGAAGCACCCGCACCTGACCGTGGGACGGCTGTCGGCCGGTGGCTACGTGCCGCCGCTGCGGCTGCTGGAGCTGGCCGGCGTCCGGGTCGGCACCCGGATCCAGGATCTCGGCGACCCGGACATCGTCATCGCGACCGCCGACAAGTGGGCCTGGATCGGCGGCCGGGTGTGGCCGTGGGCGATCGTGGACGAGGCGTACCAGATGCGCTCGGACAAGCTGCTGCGGATCGCGGGGCTGTTCGAGCGGGCGCTGTTCGTGGGCGATCCGGGGCAGCTCGACCCGTTCTCGATCGTGGACGGGGACCGGTGGTCGGGGCTGTCGTGGGATCCGCTGCAGAGCGCGGTGTCGGTGCTGCTGCGCCACAATCCGGACATCCCGGTGCACCGCCTGCCGGTGTCGTGGCGTCTGCCGGCCTCGGCCGCGCCGGTGGTGTCGCAGGCGTTCTACCCGTTCACCGGGTTCCGGTCGGGGACGTCGCACGGCGATCGGCGGCTGGAGCTGGTGACCGGCGGCATGGGGACCGTGCACGACCGGGCGCTGGAGGAGGCCGCCCGGTCGGGGTGGGCGCTGCTGGAGCTGCCCAACCGGCACACCGTGCGTACCGACGGGGAGGCCGTGCAGGCGGTGGCCCTGCTGGCCGAGCGCCTGCTGCAGCGCGGCGCCGTGGCCTCCTCCGAGCAGGGCGAGCGGCCGGTGACGGCGGACCGCATCGCGGTCGGGGCCGCCCACCGCGACCAGGTGGCCGCCATCCGGGCGGCCGGGGTGCCGCCGGAGATCACCGTGGACACGGCCAACCGCCTGCAGGGGCGCGAGTACGACGTGACGATCGTCCTGCACCCGCTGTCCGGCCGCCGCGACGCCACGGCCTTCCACCTGGAGTCGGGGCGGCTGTGCGTACTGGCGTCCCGGCACCGGCACGCCTGCGTCGTGGTGGCCCGGGCGGGCATCGCCGAACTCCTGGACGCCCACCCGTCGGCGGAGCCGGTGCAGCTGGGGGTGCCGGTCAAGTTCCCCGACGGCTGGGAGGCCAACCAGTCGATCCTCGACCACCTGTCCCACCACCGCGTCTGAGAACTCCGGTCCTCAGACGCGGTGCTGCCAGACGTCGATGACCAGGACGGGGCGCATGCCGGCCGACTCGTAGAGCCCGAGCGCCGGGGTGGTGTTGTTGGAGTCGACGTGCAGGATCGTGCCCTTGCGGCCGCGCGCCGCGTCGGCGGCGAAGGCGTGGCGGAGCAGGAAGCGCCCCAGGCCCCGGCCGCGGAACTCCGGGACGACCGCGAGCGTGGCCACGTAGCCGCAGCCCTCGTCCGGGACGAACTGGTTGTTGGCGATCAGCACCCCGGCGGGGCGGCCGTCGAGGCGGGCCAGCGTGAGCTGGGCCCAGTCCGTCGTCGACTGCGCCTGCCGGCGCGAATGCCACACGTCGTAGTCGACCGGCACGAACCCGAAGTGCTCGGCGAAGCCCTCCTGGTGCACCCGGTGCGCCGCGCGCCGCGCGTCGTCGCTCTCCCCCGTGTGCAGGGTCAGCCCGGCGGGCGGGACAGGCGGCTCCACGGGCCCGTCATGGTCGATGCGCATCCGGTGGAAGCTGGTGCCGGGCGAGAAACCGCGTGCCTCGGCCGTGGCCCGCTTGGCGGTGTCGGCGCGATAGACGCCCATGTGCAGGGTGGCGCCGTCGTGGCCGGCCTCGGCGGCCAGCTCGCCGGCGCGGCCGATCACCAGGGGCCAGAGCCTGTCGTCCAGGCCCGCCCGCCCCAGATCAGGGCCGGGCCGTACGATCACCTCGACGTCCACCGTGTCGCTGTCGCCGACGCGGCACGCCCAGGCCCACCCGTCGAGCCGGCCGTCGCCGTCGCGGGCGAGCCAGCCGTCCCTGTCGCGGTCGAAGCCGGGCTCGGCCAGCTCGTCGGCGACGTCGTCGAGCGTCATGTCGGGAGAGCCGATCACCGCGGTGTCGTAGGCCGCGATCAGCTCATGGATGGCCGCGGCGTCTTCCACGCGCGGGCGGCCGAGGGTGTGGTGCATAGCGGGGATTGTCCACAAAACACCGGCCGCGCGCCTCCCATTTTTCTCGAGGTATTTCCCGAGCTCGAAACCGGAGGCGCGCTCGGCCGGGTGCTCAGCCCGCGGCGGGGCTGACCGCCGGCTCGTCCTTGGCGGGCGCCGGGGCGCCGCCGCGCAGCGGGATCTCCTTGACGAACGCGGCCAGCACGGGCACGACGACCGCGAACAGGATGGCCCACCAGAAGACGCCGGAGATGGAGGTCGCCAGCGACTCCAGCAGCCCGGTGCGCATCTGCGCGGGCATCTGGGCGACCGCGCCGGGGTCCATCCTGCCGCCGCTCTTGGCCACCCGCTCGGCCGCCTGCTCGCCGAAGCGGGAGGTCAGCTCCGACAGGAAGTGGTTGTTGAAGATCGCCCCGAACAGCGAGACGCCGAACGAGCCCCCGATCGACCTGAAGAACGTGGTGGCGCTGCTGGAGACGCCCAGGTCCTTCTGCTCGACGCTGTTCTGCGCGATGAGCATCGTGGTCTGCATGAGGAAGCCCATGCCGAGGCCGAGCACGGCGATGTAGACGCCGGTGACCCAGGCGGCCGTGTGGACGTCCATCGTGGACAGCAGCCACATGCCCACGGCCATGCCGATCCCGCCGAGCACCGGGTAGATCTTGTACTTGCCCGTGACGGTGATCGCCTTGCCCACGAACAGCGACACGACCATCGCGGCGCCCATCATCGGCAGCATCAGCAGGCCGGAGTTGGTGGCCGTGGAGCCCTGCACCATCTGCTGGAACAGCGGCAGGAAGTTGATCGCGCCGAACATGGCGAAGCCCAGCAGGAAGCCGATGATCGAGATCAGCGTGAAGTTGCGGTTGGCGAAGAGCTGCAGCGGCATGATCGGCTCCTCGACCTTCCGCTCGACCACGACGAACAGCGCCAGCGTGACGACGGCGATCGCGACGAGGGTGAGGATCTGCCACGAGCCCCAGGTGTACTCGTTGCCGCCCCAGGTGGTGATGAGCACGAGGGCGGTGATGCCGACGGACAGCAGGCCAGCACCCGCCCAGTCGATGCGCACCTTGTTGCGCAGCTTCGGAAGGTGCAGCTGCGTCACGATCATGGCCAGCGCGATCGCGCCGATCGGCAGGTTGACGTAGAAGGCCCAGCGCCAGTCGATGTTGTCGGTGATGAAGCCGCCGACCAGCGGGCCCGCGATCATCGCCAGCGACATGACGCCGGCCATGATGCCCTGGTACTGGCCGCGCTCGCGGGGCGGCACCAGGTCGCCGATGATCGCCATGACGTTCACGATGAGGCCGCCCGCGCCGAGCCCCTGGATCGCGCGGAACGCGATCAGCTCGGCCATGCCGCCGTCCGGCCCGCCGAGCAGCGACGAGCCCGCCATGCCGCAGAGCGCGGAGCCGACCATGAAGATGACGATCGAGATGATGAAGATGGTCTTGCGACCGTACAGGTCGCCGATCTTGCCCCAGATCGGCGTCGAGACGGTCGTGCCCAGCACGTACGCCGTGACGACCCAGGACAGATGCGTCAGACCGCCGAGCTCCCCGACGATGCGCGGCATGGCCGTGCCCACGATCATGTTGTCGAGCATCGCCAGGACCATGGCTAACATCAGTCCCGGCAGAACGACCATGACCTCACGGCGCCGTCCGACTGCCTCCGCCACCAGACACCCCCCATTTACACTTTGGATCTTGCTTACTTGCCGCCCGGCAAGCATAGAATAAGGTAGATACTTACTTGCCGGCCGTCAAGTCGAAAAGGTGTGAAGTGCGGGAAGACACTCGGACCCGGATTCAGGAGATCGCGCTCCGGCTGTTCACCGAGCAGGGATACGAGGCGACGTCACTGCGGGAGATCGCCGAGGAGCTCGGAGTGACGAAGGCCGCCCTGTACTACCACTTCAAGACGAAGGACGACATCGTCACGAGCCTGGTCGGCAACCGGCTGGTCGAGCTCGAGGAGCTCCTCGCGTGGGCCCGGAGCCGGCCGAAGACGCCGGAGACGCGGCGCGAGCTGGTCGAGCGCTACGCCGCCGGGATCCGGCGGACCCAGCACATCGGGGTGGCCAGGTTCCTGGAGCGCAACCAGACCGCCCTGCGCGATCATCCGACGCTCACCAAGACCCGCGAGCTGATGATGGAGCTCGTGGCCGAGCTGAACGAGCCCGGCGCCACGCCCGTCGAGCGCGTCAGCCGCGCGACGGCGCTGTTCGCGATACACGCGGGGAAATGGATGATCGAGGAGGGCCGGCTGTCCGAGGACGAGGTCGACAAGGCCTCCCTGGAGGTCGCCATGCGCCTGCTGGAGCCATAGCTTCCGGAGCCCGAACCTCTGACGGGACGATTGACGCACCGTAACGGGGGAAGGGGACTGAGCACGCATCCGAGCAGAAGGAGGAGGCCCCGGATGGAGGCCACGATAGCGCTCCGACTGCCCAGGGATGCGGCGAGCGTCCCCCTGATAAGGAAGATGCTGGACGGCACGCTGCGTTCCCTCGGCGTCGATCCGCAGATCCGTGACGACATCGAACTCATGCTCACCGAAGCATGTTCCAACGTGATCAGACACGCGGAGCCCAGCGATGACTACACGGTCAGCGCGTCCGTGCTCGATGACCGGTGCATCATCAAGGTCATCGACAACGGAGAAGGCTTCGACCCGACCAAGATCATCAACCCCGAGCCGGGGTCCGAGCACGGGCGCGGACTGCTGATCATGCGCGCGCTCGCCGACGACATCCGGTTCGTCAACAGGCACGAGCACGGCGCGGTGGTCTGCCTGGAGAAGCGGCTGCGGTACGCGCCGGGGGCGGCCGGGCTCCACCTCATGGCCATGTGAGCCGGCCCGCCCCATCGCTCAAAGGCGCGTGTGCCGATCCACGGGGCGATGCCCGTGGATCCGCGGACCGCGCGGGTGTCCGTGTCCCCTGGAACCGGCGGCGCCGAGCAGGAAGCGGCGGCGCGTCCGTGACGTGCTTCCGCTCAGCTCCGCCCGCAACCGGGCGGGAATGGCGTCGCCGCTGCGTTTGAGCGTCAACCTCGGCTCGCGCCGGGCCAACCTGGCCAGCCGCCGCCACAGGCCGCGCCAGTCGGTCACCATCGAGCCGGCCAGGCACCCGAGGACGACCAGCGAGACCACCGAGATGGCCAGCACGGCAAGGACGATGAGCAGAAGCACGACGGCGAGGGAGCCGATCGTGCCGAGCACCTCCATCATTCGGCGGAGAATGCCCGGCACCCAGCGCTTTATGCCAATTTTTCGGGATAGATCGTCCTTACTCCAGCGCACTATCGCTACGCAGGTCGAACCGGCCCGGCAGGATGTCGAGCCGGCGCAGTATCACGCCCTCGCGCAACGCCCACGGGCACACCTCCAGCCGGTCCACCTCGAACAGGTCCATGGCCGCGTCGGCGACCAGCGCCCCGGCCGCGAGCTGCGCCGCCCGTCCCTCGGACACGCCGGGCAGCTGCGCCCGCTCGGCGCCCCCCATGGTGGTCAGCTTGACCGCCCAGTCGGCCATGGCCTGCCTGGACAGCGGGCGGGAGACGTACGGGCCGTCGCTGGAGGGCGCCGCGCCGGCGATCCTGGCGAGCTGCTTGAACGTCTTGGAGGTGGCCACCGCGCGGTCGGCCTCGCCCTTCCTGACGACGTCGCCGACCGTGCGGGCGATCTCGGTCCGTACGTGCCTGCGCAGCTTGCGCACCTCCTCGGCGGACGGCGGGTCGGCGGTGAACCAGTCACGCGTCAGCCGCCCGGCGCCCAGCGGCAGCGAGACCGCCACGTCGGGCTCCTCGTCCACACCGGAGGCGATCTCCAGCGAGCCACCGCCAATGTCGAAGACCAGCAGCCGCCCCGAGGACCACCCGTACCACCGGCGCACCGCCAGGAACGTCAGCCTCGCCTCGTCCCGCCCGGACAGCACCTCGATGTGCACGCCGCTGCGCTCCTCGACCTGTGCCAGGACCTCCACGCCGTTGGCCGCCTCGCGCACGGCCGAGGTGGCGAAGGCCAGCAGGTCCTCGACCCCCTTGTCCTCCGCCAGGTGCACGGCCTCCTCGACGAAGGCGCCGAGCCGCTCGACGCCCTCGTCAACGAGCCGGTTGTCCTCCCCCAGATATTCCGTGAGGCGGAGCCCCTCCTTGTGGGAGTAGGCGGGCATGGGCCGGGCGCCCCTGTGGGCGTCGACGACCAGTAAATGGACAGTGTTCGAGCCGATGTCCAGCACGCCGAGTCGCATGGGAAAACGCTACCGTTATGCGGCTTTTACAGCGAAGTTGAGTCGGAAGTGGTTGAGCATGGCCGGCAGCGCCCCCTCCAAGCGTACGGACGGTCTGACTGAGCGCTCGCGCAGGACGGCGTCCAGGAGGGCGGCGGCGGTGAACAGCACGAGGTCCTCCCCCGCGCAGCTCGCGAACCCGGCGCTGAACGGCACGCCCGCCCACTCGCCACTGCCGTCGCGCCACAGCTCGGGGCGGTAGGAGTCGCCGGGCTCGGCCCTGTTCACGTACGGGCTGTAGATCGCCGCGGTGGTGCCCTCGGGGACGTCCCATTCGGTCGGGCCGACGGCCTCGCGCACGATGGTGACCGTGATGGGCCAGAGCCGCACGGACTCCAGCACGGTGGCCCTCAGGTCGGCGGGCCCCTGATGGGCGGCGGCCAGCGCGAGCGCCCGGTAGGCCGCGGCGGCGGCCCCGTCGAAGGCGAACAGCCAGTGCGGCACCTGCCCCTCGGGGTGCACGTCGGCCGTGCCGTGCGCGCGGGCCAGCTCGGCGGCCAGGCTGCCCGGCTCGGCCCGGGCCAGATGCCCGGCCAGCCGGCGCCGGAAGGCGTTGAACACGTCGGTGCGGAGCCCGCGCAGATCCGACCAGTTGGCGTCGGCGCGCAGCCGGTCGAGCTGCCGGGTGAGGATCACGTCGTCCCGCGCCCCGTCGCCGAGCACGATGCGCCGCACGATCCGCCAGTGCGTGGCGTGGAAGCGCGGCCAGGTCAGCAGCCCGTGGCGGGGCAGCGTGGCGGCCTCCTCCTCGACGACCCGGGCAAAGGGGGCGAATCCGGAGCAGAGCACCTGGTCGTTCAGGGCGCGCCGGCGCTCGCGCAGGCCGGGGTCGCGGGTGATCAGCAGGCCGTCGGGCTGGAAGTGGCCGAGCGCGCCGCGTTTCGCCCTGGTCGCCGGGGTGAAGTCCCGGTCGTCGAGCACCGCGCGCACGTCGCGCGCGGCCAGCGGCAGCATCACCCAGCCACGTCCGGGCACCCGTACCAGCAGCGGGCCCTCGCCGTGCTCGGCGCGCAGCCGGGCGAGCAGCCGGATCGCCCGGCCGTCGGCGTCGGCG
>NZ_JBSFTC010000284.1:0-14246 GCF_053590415.1 Nonomuraea sp. NPDC003201 | reverse complement strand
GGCACCATGCCCAACGCCACGACCACGTCACGGAAGTTCAACCCAGCCGCACGAACCTCCACCCGCACCTCACCAGCGGCCAACTCGCGGTCGGCTTCCGGCGCGGGGATCAACGCCAGCTCTTCCAGGGATCCCTTGGCCGGGCAGTCCAATCGCCACCCACCCGCACCGCCGGGCACCGCCAGATCACCGGAGGAGTCCGCGCGGGCCAGACGAGGCGCCAGCACCTGGCCGGCCCGCACCGCCAGCTGCGGCTCGTCCTCCACGCCCAGCAGAGAGGCCAGCGCGGTGAGCGACTCGGCCGCATCGTCGAGATCGACCAGCAGGATCCGGCCGGGATTCTCGGCCTGCGCCGAGCGCACCAGGCCCGACACCGCCGCACCGATCAAAGCACCATCGACGCCATCCCCATCCGAGGCGTTCAGGCGGGCCGAGGGGCCGGTCGCCATACTGCCCCCGGCATCGGCGCTGCCGGTTGTCACCGCGCCGCTGGTGACCAGCACCAGCCGGGTCTCGGCCAGCCGCTCATCGGCCAGCCAACCACTCAGCACACCCACGACCCGATCGAGCGCCGGCCGGAGGAAAGCATCCGCCTGCAGCCGCATCACCACAGCGGCCGGAAGTGACCGGCCGGACGCGACCGCATCACCCAACGCCGCCACATCCACGAACTCCCCGACACCCCCACCAGCAGCCTGGACAGCCGCGACCAGACCAGGCCACCGCTCACCCACCACCGCCACGTTCCCGGCCCCAGAGCCGACCGGCTCACCCGGCAGCGGCACCCACTGCACACGATGCAGCGCATCGTGCCCAGGCTGCGGACGCGACGACAGTCCGCCGGCCGGTAGCGGGCGCGAGATCAGGCTTGTGATGATGGCTACCGGCGCGCCGGTGGTGTCCGTGATGTGGATGCTGGTGGCACCGTCGTCGGCGGGCTGGGCGTGGATACGCACGCGTTGGGCGCCGGAAGCGAGCAGCTCCACTCCGTTCCAGGCGAACGGCAGCGCGACGCCCTCAGCCTGCTCGATGAGACCGGTGGCATGCAGGGCCGCGTCCAGCAGCGCCGGGTGGATGCCATAACCGCTGGCCTCGGCAGCCTCCCGCTCGTCGAGCTCTACTTCGGCGAACACCTCGTTGTCGCGGATCCAGGCCCGCTTGAGTCCCTGGAAGGCCGGACCGTACCCGTATCCGGTGCTGGCGAGTGTCTCGTAGTGGCCAGACACGTCCACCGCCTGCGCTCCCGTGGGCGGCCACTGCTCGCCAGCAGGACTCGGCGTGCTGCTTGTCGCGGTAAGGGTTCCAGTCGCGTGGCGTGTCCATGGCCGCTGGCTGGTGCGGGCGTGGATCGCCACCTCGCGGCGGCCGTCCTCGTCGGCTACGGACACCGCCACCTGGAGCTGGACCGCCTCGTCACCCTCGATCACCAGCGGCGCCTCAAGCGTCAGCTCCTCCACCACCGGGCAGCCGACCTCGTCACCCGCTCGCACGGCCAGCTCCACGAAGCCGGTGCCGGGGAACAGCAGCGTTTCCCCCACTCCGTGATCGGCCAGCCAGGGGTGTGTCGCGGTCGAGATCCGGCCGGTCAGCACCAGACCTCCGTGATCGGGCAGCTCCACCGCCGCACCCAGCAGGGGGTGGTCCACGCGGGTCTGGCCCAGCCCGCTCGCGTCCGACACCCCTGCCACGGCGGACTCCAGCCAGTAGCGCCGGTGCTGGAACGCATACGTCGGCAGCTCAGCACCCACGCTGGTGCCGGGCAGGAGTCGTTGCCAGTCCACGGCGACGCCGGCGGTGAACGCCTCGGCCGCTGAGCGGAGGAACCGGTCTGGGCCGCCCTCGCCACGGCGCAACGATCCCACCGCAACGCCCGAGGTGCCGGTGGCGTCCAGGATGTCCTGCACCGCCATTGTCAGCACCGGATGCGGGCTCACCTCGATGAACGCGGTGCGGCCATCGGCCAGCAACGCCCGTACAGCGCCCTGGAAGTCCACCGGCCGGCGAGCGTTGGCGAACCAGTATTCCGCCCCCAGCTCCGAGCCCGTCAGCACCCCACCGGTCACCGTCGAATACACCGGCACCCGGCCCGGCCCGGGCTCGATCGGGCCCAGCATCTCCAGCAACTGCTCCCGCAACGGCTCGACCATCTGCGAATGCGAGGCCACCGTGGTCGCGATCACCCGCGCCCGCACCCCTTCACCACGCAGGCCCTCGACAAGCTCTTCCAGCGCCTGGGTCGGCCCGGCCACCGCGCAGGAGGCAGGCCCGTTGTCCGCGCTCACTTCCAGCTCCCCGCCCAGCGAGGCGACCCGTTCGCGCACGGTCTCGGCGGGCAGTCCCACGGCGGCGATAGCGCCGCGTCCCCACAGCTCGGCGGCGAACAACCGGCTGCGCAACACGACCACCCGCACCGCGTCGGCCAGCGACAACACCCCGGCCACATACGCCGCGGCCACCTCGCCCTGCGAATGCCCGATCACCGCCGTCGGCCGGACCCCCACCGACTCCCACAACGCCGCCAGCGCCACCCCGACCGCGAACGCCATCGGCTGCAACACCTCGATGGACTCCAGCCCATCAGCATCGGCCAGCACCTGGGCCGGGTCCCAGTCCACCCACCGCCGAATCTCGCTGAAGCACTCCTCCAGCCGGGCGGCGAACACCGGCGACGCCTGCGCCAGCTCCACCCCCATCCCGGCCCACTGCGCCCCCTGACCCGGGAACACCAGCACCGCATCCCGGCGACCCGCCGCCGTACCGGAGACGACCGTGGGATCAGACTCGCCGGCCGCCAAGGCACGCAGGCCGCCCAGCAACTCCTCCCGATCCGCGCCCACCACCACGGCACGGTCCTCGAAGGCAGCTCGGGCACGCACCAGCGACAACCCGACACCCTCAACCGCCACCTCCGGCCGGGCACCGACATACTCGGCCAACCGGGACGCCTGAGCGCGCAATGCTTCCTCACCGCGCCCCGACAGCACCCACGGCACCACACCCGACACCACAGGAGCATCCCCGGGGGTGTCCAGCTGCGGCTCGGGGGCCTGTTCCACGACCACGTGCGCGTTCGTCCCGCTCACCCCGAACGACGACACGCCCGCCCGCCGCGGCCGACCGTCCGGCTGCGGCCACTCCCGCGCCTGCTCCAACAGCCGAACCTGACCCTGCCCCCAGTCGACATGAGTCGTGGGAGCAGACACATGCAGCGTCTGCGGCAACAAGCCGTGCCGCATCGCCAGCGCCATCTTGATCACACCGGCCACCCCCGCAGCCGCCTGCGTGTGCCCGATGTTCGACTTCAACGACCCCAGCCACAACGGCTGCGCCGGGTCACGATCCCGCCCGTACGTGGCCAGCAGCGCGTGCGCCTCGATGGGGTCCCCCAGCGCGGTCCCCGTGCCATGCGCCTCGACCGCGTCCACTTCCGCGCCCGACAACCGCGCATTGGCCAGCGCCTGACGGATCACCCGCTCCTGCGAAGGACCGTTCGGAGCCGTCAAACCATTACTGGCCCCGTCCTGATTGACCGCCGACCCACGGATCACCCCCAACACCCGATGACCGGCGGCCACCGCATCCGACAACCGCTCCAGCACCAGCACACCGACACCCTCGGAGAAGCCGGTGCCGTCGGCGTCGGAGCTGAAGGCCTTGCAGCGGCCGTCGGCGGCGATGACGCGCTGGCGGCTGAAGGCGGTGTACGTCCCCGGCGCGGACATCACGGTCACCCCGCCCGCGAGCACCAGCGGACTCTCCCCGGTGCGCAGCGACTGGCAGGCCAGGTGGATGGCGACGAGCGACGCCGAGCAGGCGGTGTCCACGGTGACGGCGGGCCCCTCCAGGCCCAGCGTGTACGCGACCCGGCCGGCGACGACACTCGGCGCGGCACCGGTGACGAGGTAGCCCT
Organism: Nonomuraea sp. NPDC003201; assembly: GCF_053590415.1. Lineage (NCBI taxonomy): Bacteria > Bacillati > Actinomycetota > Actinomycetes > Streptosporangiales > Streptosporangiaceae > Nonomuraea > Nonomuraea sp. NPDC003201. Next base: position 10,336 of record NZ_JBSFTC010000284.1, on the reverse strand, counting down.
CGACGTCAGGGGGCGCCTGGTGCAGCCGGGGGCCGTAGTCCTGCGGTTCGGCGCCGATGAAGACGCCGGTCTGGCTCTGGTGCAGGGTCTGGGGGTTGATGCCGGCCCGTTCAATGGCCTCCCAGCAGGTCTCCAGGATCAGCCGCTGCTGCGGGTCCATCGCCACGGCCTCACGCGGGCTGATCCCGAAGAACGCCGCGTCGAACTCCGCGGCGTCGTGCAGGAAGTGGCCCACCCGGGCATAGGTGGTGTTGCCGGCGTCGGGGTCGTCGTCGAAGAGCCGGTCGAGGTCCCATCCCCGGTCGGTCGGGAACCCGGTCACCGTCTCCCGGCCCTCGGTGATCAGCTCCCACAGCTCCTCGGGCGTGGCCACGCCGCCGGGGTAACGGCAGGCCATGCCGACGATCGCGATGGGCTCGTCGGAGCCGACGGCGGCCGTGATCTCGGCGGTTCGCCGTTCCCCTAGTCCGAGCGCCTCGGTGAGCAGGTAGTCGGCGAGAGCGGCCGGCGTCGGGTAGTCGAAGGCGATGCCGATCGGGAGTTCGGCGCCGAGCTCGGCGGCGAGCCGGTCGTGCAGTTCGACCGCCGCGAGGGAGTCGAGCCCCATGTCCTTGAAGGTCTGCTCGGCGGAGACCGTCTCCAGCAGCCCGGGCAGTACGGCGCTCATCACGTCGAGCGTCGTACGGCTCACCAGTTCGATCAGGGACGCCCGGCGTTCCGCCATGGAGAGGTCAGCCAGCCGAAGGGTGAAGGCCGTCGCTCGTCCGGCCCTCGTCGTCGGGGTGCCGCTGGCTTCGAATTCGCTGTTTCCGGACTGGCTCATCTGTTTGACTCTCCATATGAACCGCAGTGATCCTGTCCGCGGCGGTTGAGCCGGGACAGCCGACGATGGATACCTGCAGGGCAGGCAGGTGGTTCTACTCGTACATGCGGACGAAAAGCACGTGGGACGAGGAGACGACCTTGTCGCCGCGCATGACGACCTCGCTGGGCGCCGGGCGGCCCAGGAACATGAGCAGGCTGGCCGTCATGCCGTAGGCCCCCGCGTTCGGGATGGTCACCACGTCCCCGGGGCGGAGATCGGGTACGGCGACGTTGCGGCCGAGGATGTCGCCCGGGGTGCAGAGCGGGCCGACGAGGCTGGCCGGCGCCACGGGCTCGGCGGACTCGAACTGGACGGAGACCGGCAGCAGCCGCCCGAGCCCGGACATGCCGCCCAGCGTGTTGATCCCGGCGTCCAGGATGATGAACCTGCCGCCGCGGCTCTCCTTGACGTTGGTGACGGTGCACACGAGCCGGCCGCAGTCGCCGACGAGGTAGCGCCCGGATTCGCAGGCGACCTGGGGGCTGCCGTCGCGCCAGCCCGCGAAGTGCGAGTCGAGGACCTCCTCCAGCGCCGCGCGGAGTCCGCCGTAGACGGGGCGTTCGCCGGGGGAGAGGTAGGGGGAGGCGAAGCCGCCGCCGATGTCGAGCAGCTCCGGCTCCAGGCCCGTCGAGTCGCGCACCTCGGCCGCCGCGGTGATCGTGTGCTTGAACTCGGCGATCAGGGATTCCTCGTCCTTCGCGTTGCTCAGCGAGAACAGGTGCATCCCCGACAGACGGGTGCCGGGCACCGATCGAAGCTCCGGCATGAGCTCGGGGAGCGTCTCGCTGTCGAAGCCGAACTGGGAGGGAGCCCCCGTCATGCGGATGCTGGTGGTGGCCCCCGAGGCGGTGCTGTTCACCCGCAGGAGGCAGTCGGCGACCGTGTCCTGTTCCCAGGCGGCCTGCCCGATCCGGCGCAGGTCGTTGACCGACTCGACGGAGAAACGGCGGACGCCGGCCTCCAGAGCGGCCTCCACCTCCTCGGTCGTCTTGCCGGGCCCGGTGTAGAGGATGTCGAGCGGGTCGAAGCCCGCCAGCAGAGCCGCGGCGAGCTCGCCCGTGGAGCTGATCTCGGCCTTGCACGCGGAACCGCCGCTCTCCCGCAGCGCCTCGGCGATCTCCGGATGCGGGTTGGCCTTGAACGAGAAATAGACGACCGTCCCCTCGGGCAGAGAAGTGCGGAGGTCGTCATGAGCGGCGACGGCACGTTCGAGGTCGTAGACGTAAAGCGGCGATCCGTAGCGAGCGGCGAGCTCGGCGTCGCTCTTCACGATATCGGTGGCGTCGTTCAAGATTTCTCTCCTTGGGCAAGGGCATGAAGAGCGGCGGCCCAAGTCAGGCCAGGCCGGCGAGAAATTCGAGCATGACCCGCCGGAAGAGCTCCGGCTCCTCCAGATGCGGCGAATGGCTGGAATCCTCGAAGACCTTTCCGCGGGCCCCGGGAATGAGCTCGAGGAAAGGCCGGACCGACTCCTGGGTCACCTCGTCGTGCCGGCCCGAGATCACCAACGTGGGCACGTCGATGCCGGGCAGCAGGTCCAGGACGTCCCAGTCCTTCAGGCTGCCGATCACGTGGAATTCGCACGGCCCGTTCATGGCCTGATAGACGGTCGGATTGCTCAGCGTGTCCATGAACGTGGCCTTGAATTCGCGTGGCCACGGCCGTGTGCGGATCACGTGCCGGTTGTAGAAGACCATCATCGCGTCGAAGTATTCGCGGGTGTCCGTCGTCCCGGCCGCCTCGTGGGCGAGCAGCGTCTCGTTCACCCCGCTCGGCAGCAGGTCGCGCAGGATCTTCAGCTCTTTACGCCATTCCGGGTACGAGGCCGGCGAGTTCGCGATGACCAGGCCGCGCAGCCCGGACGGCCGCTCGGACGCGTGTTTGGCGGCCAGCAGACCGCCCCAGGAATGGCCGAAGAGAACGTAGTCGCCGGCGATTCCCAGGCGGTTCAGCAGATTGCCCAGCTCGTCGTCGAACAACTCCGGCGTCCAGAATCCCGGGTCCGCGTCGTCCAGGTGCGTGGAGCCGCCGTTCCCGAGCTGGTCGTAATGGACGACCGGCCAGCCGGCGTCGGCGAGCTCCGCCATGGGGAGCAAATAGTCATGGGTGCCGCCGGGCCCTCCGTGCAGGGCCACGACCGCCGGTTTCCCCTTTCCCGGGGTGCCGGTCACCCGGTACCAGGTCACGTGGTCGCCGAACGGCAGGGTTCCCCTGGCGCTGGGGGCTCGGGCCAAGTCAACCACCTCATCACGTTCGGCGCGGAGACGGCGCCCCACGCCCTGGGCCATTCATCGAAATGCCGCACAATGCGCAGGTGAGCGGCCCTGCCGACGCTAGGTGAAGGCCGATCGAGGGCGGACCCCTATCCGACCCGTGCGTATCCCCTATAGGGCGGGATTCCGTTCCCCGGACCCGCCGCGAAGCCCCGGCATCCGTATACCGTTCCGTTGCGAACATTCACCCCGAATGGCGACCGCCGGCCGCGGCGTCGCTTTTTCCGAGCCCGAGTGAACGCAAAATCAGAGCCGAGGTCAACCTGATGAAGCACCTGCTGTTGCGCCTTTCCGAACTCGACGCCCGCGCGGGTGACGAGCTCAGGGTGATCAGCTTCTTCGACGTGCTCCTGCAGAACGGGACCGATCTGGAGCGGCTGCTGCTGGAGGCTTCGCGGCTCGCGGAATGCCCCGTAGGGGTGAGCGTTCCCGGTCTGGGGGTGTACCGGCGGGTGAGCGCCGGCGGCGGCGCGCTCGACGGGCCCGCCGACCCGGGCGCCAGGAGGCACGAGCTCGTGAACGGCGGCGAGGTGTGGATCGAGCGGCGCGGCGACGCGTACCCGATCGACGCCATGCTCGTCGAACGGTTCGCCATCGCCTGCGCCGCCGTCCTGGGCAGGGGGGAGCCCGCCCCGGCGTTCGGCGACCCGGCGCTCGTCGAACTCGTCCTCGGCTCGGCCGCCGACGAGGCCGGACGCTCCCGGGCGCTGAAGCTCCTCGGGCTGCGGCCGGATCGTTCCGTGCAGGTGTTCGCCGTCGCCGGTGACGCCTCCGGGCTCGGCGGCAGGGTGGCCCGGCTCGGGCAGGTGTACGGGGTCATCGTCTCCGGCCCGCCCTGGCCCGACGCTCTCGCCAGCACGAGTTCGGCGGTCGGGGTGAGCCCGCGCGTTCCGTCCGCGAGCGCCGCGCGGGCCTGGCACATGGCGCGTACGGCACTGCGCTTCGCCGGCCCGGGGGAGCTGTGGGGCAGGGTCGTCCACTGGGACCGGCTGGGCGGCTTCGCCCTGCTCGCCGAGCACCTGCCGGACGAGGCCATCGGCGGATCCCCGGACGTCGCCGCACTGGACCGCCTGGCGGAAGCGCCCAACGGGGACTCCGTCCTGGCGACGCTGGACGTCTTCGCGGCCAGCGACTCCATCCGCCAGACCGCCTCCCGGCTCTACATCCACCGCAGCTCCGTCGCCGCCCGGCTGGCCCGGGCCGAGAGCGAGCTCGGCTTCCCCGTGCAGCCGGCCGAGGGCCGCGCCCGCCTGACCCTCGCACTCACCCTGCGACGGCTCGGCGAACACCCCAGTACGGCCGAAGTCCGCAGGGGGGCCTGAGGGGTGATCTAGGGGTCGGTGCCTCTCACGTGGCTGATTACTGTCTCGTGAGAGTCGATGGGGCTCTGGCGGACCTGCTCACGACACCCACCTGTGAGCGGAAGGGCGCATTGCGCGCCGCCGCCCGGCCGACCTTGTACCTGCCGGAAGGATGCGGAATGCGCGTCGTTGTCACCCAACTCGCGGCCAGCGCTCATCTCAACCTCGTGGTGCCGCTCGGCTGGGCACTCAAGTCCGCGGGCCACGACGTCGTGATCGCGGCACAACCCGACATCATGCCCCTGGTGCAGCAGACGGGACTGATGGGCGTCGCCGTCGGCGACGAGGCACGATACGCCGAGCGCGTCGCGGCGATGGCCCCCGAGGAGACCATCTACGGGTCCGGGTACTCCATCACGGAGATCCGGCCCGAGGTCCTCACCTACGAGTACGTGCGTGACTGCCTCGCCGCCTTCGCCTCCCCGATGGCGCTGGACGTGAACACCGACGAGTCCGTCTTCGACGGCATGGTCGCCTTCTGCCGCTCGTGGCGCCCTGACCTGGTCATCTGGGACAGCATGACGTACACGGGACCGGTGGCGGCGGCCGCCTGCGGCGCCGCGCACGCCCGGACGACCATCGGCCGCGACCACTGGGGCCGCTTACGCGAGCTGTTCCTGCGCCTGCGGGCCGAGCGCCCGGAGGCCGCCGGCGAGGACCCGGTACGCGACTGGCTGACGGCCAAGCTGGAGAAGTACGGCTGCGAGTACGACGACGACCTCGTCCTCGGCCAGACGACCATCGACTCGATCCCCTCCTGGCTGCGCCTGCCGGCGGAGTACGACTACCTGCCCGTGCGCTACGTGGCGTACAACGGGCCCGGGACCATCCCCGACTGGCTGCGGGCGGAACCGGAGCGGCCGCGGGTCTGCGTCACCCTGGGCAACTCCTACCAGGAGGTGTGGGCCGGCCGCGCGAAGCTGGGGTACCCCGACCTGTTCGAGGCCGTCGCCGACCTGGACATCGAGGTCGTGGCCCTGCTGGGCCCCGCTTCCGTCCCCGCCGGGGCCACCGTCCCCGACAACGTCCGGATCCCCGGGTTCGTGCCGCTGGACCCGCTGCTCAAGAGCTGCTCGGCGATCGTCCACCACGCGGGGACCGGCAGCACCCTGACGGCGCTGCTCAACGGCGTCCCGCAGCTCATCATCCCGCACGCGCTGCACGACGAGGACCAGGTCGCGGACGCCATCGAAGCGCACGGCGTGGGCGTGCACCTTCCGCCGGACCGGTTCTCGGCCGACACCCTCCGCACCGAACTGCAGCGGATCCTGAACGATTCCGCCTTCACCGAGCGCGCACAGAAGACCAGTCAGGAGATACGGGAGACCCCGACCCCGCACGACCTGGTCAAGGACCTGGAAGAGCACGTGCTCCGCCACCGGAGGACAGCCGGCTAGACCGCGCCGGCCCACGTCCGTCCCGTTCCGCCTCACTACCTCAAGGCTGGTTGAGAATCCCATGGCCACTGACGACAAGTTCAGGGACTACCTCAAGCGTGCTACCGCCGACCTTCAGCGCGCCCGCCGCCGGCTGCGCGAGGTCGAGGCGAAGGATCGTGAGCCGATCGCGATCGTGGCGATGAGCTGCCGCTACCCCGGCGGGGTGAACTCGCCGGAGGACCTGTGGAACATGCTGGTGGAGGCCCGCTCGGGGATCTCCTCCTTCCCCGACGACCGGGGCTGGGACCTCGAGACGCTCTACGACGAGGACCACACCGCCGGCGGTACGACGTACGCGCGGGACGGCGGTTTCCTCGAAGGGGCGGGCGACTTCGACGCCGGCTTCTTCGGGATCAGCCCGCGCGAGGCCCTGGTGATGGACCCGCAGCAGCGGCACGTGCTGGAGGTCGCCTGGGAGGCGCTGGAGCGGGCCGCGATCGACCCCGGCACGCTGCGCGGCACCCCCACCGGCGTCTTCGTCGGCGGAACGCAGACCGGCTACGTCTCGGGGCTCGGGCCGTTCCCCGAGGGCGTCGAGGGGTACGTGCAGACCGGCAACACCAGCTCCGTCATCTCCGGCCGGGTGGCCTACAGCATGGGCCTGGAGGGCCCCGCGGTCACGGTGGACACCGCCTGCTCCTCCTCGCTCGTCGCCATCCACCTGGCCTGCCAGTCGCTGCGCAGCGGCGAGAGCACGCTCGCGCTCGCGGGCGGCGTGACCGTGATGCCGACCCCCGAGCTGATGGTGGACTTCAGCCGGCAGCAGGGGCTGGCCCGCGACGGCAGGTGCAAGGCCTTCTCCGACGACGCCGACGGCACCGTGTTCGCCGAGGGTGTCGGCATGCTGCTGCTGGAGCGCCTGTCCGACGCGCGGGCCAACGGCCACCAGGTCCTGGCGGTCATCCGGGGCACGGCGGTCAACCAGGACGGGGCCAGCAACGGTCTGACCGCTCCCAACGGTCCTTCGCAGGAGCGGGTGATCCGTCAGGCGCTGACCAACGCCGGGGTGACGGCCGCCGACGTGGACGTGGTCGAGGCGCATGGCACGGGGACCACGCTCGGCGACCCCATCGAGGCCCAGGCGCTGCTGGCCACGTACGGGCGGGACCGCGACGCGGCGGCGCCGCTGTGGCTCGGGTCGGTGAAGTCGAACATCGGTCACACGCAGGCCGCCGCGGGGGTGGCCGGTGTGATCAAGATGGTCATGGCCGCCCGCGAGGGCCTCCTGCCCCAGACCCTGTACGTGTCCGCCCCGTCCAGTCATGTCGACTGGGAGCAGGGCCAGGTCCGGCTGCTGGATCAGGCGCGGGAGTGGCCGGAGCCGGACGGCCGGCCGCGGCGGGCGGGGGTGTCGTCGTTCGGGGTGAGCGGGACGAACGCGCACGTGATCGTGGAGCAGGCCGTGGAGTCGCGGCCGCAGCCGGACGCGCCTGAGAGCGCACCGGCGGTGTCGGGTGTGGTGCCGTGGGTGCTGTCGGGGCGCGGTGAGGAGGCGCTGCGCGCTCAGGCGTCCCGGTTGGCCGAGTATGTCGGTGCCCGGCCGGAGGTGGCGGTTGAGGGTGTCGGGTTGTCGCTGGTGCGTGCCCGAGCTGCCTTCGAGGACCGTGCTGTGGTGGTGGGTGCGGATCGGGAGGAGTTGCTGGGCGGCCTGCGTGCCTTGGCGGCCGGCGAGTCCGTCCCCGGGGTGGTCTCCGGTACGGCGTCGGGTCGCCGGGATGCGGTGCTGGTGTTCCCGGGTCAGGGGGCGCAGTGGGCCGGGATGGGGGTGGAGCTGGCGCAGGCGTCGCCGGTGTTCGCCGCCCGGCTGGCCGAATGCGGTCAGGCGCTGAGCGAGTTCGTCGACTGGGACCTGCTCGACGTACTGCGCGGTGCGGACGGAGCTCCGACCCTGGACCGGGTGGACGTCGTCCAGCCCGCCACCTGGGCGGTCATGGTTTCCCTGGCGGCATTGTGGGAGTCCGTGGGGGTCCGTCCAGCCGCGGTGATCGGACATTCACAGGGTGAGGTGGCCGCGGCGTGCGTGGCCGGGGCGCTGTCGCTGCGGGACGCGGCCCGCGTGGTCGCCCAGCGCGGCAAGGTCATCCGCAGGGAGCTCGCCGGGACGGGCGGCATGCTGGCCGTGCTGCTGCCGTACGAGGAGCTGGTGCGGCGGCTCGAACCGTGGAGCGACCGGCTCTCGGTGGCCGCCGTGAACGGCCCGACCTCCGTCGTCGTGTCCGGCGGCGCCGCCGACCTGGACGAGTTCTTCGCGGCGATCACCGGTGAGGGCGTGCAGGCTCGAAAGATCAAGGTGGACTACGCCTCGCACTCCGCCCAGGTGGAAGGGCTCCGCGAGACCGTCCTCGCCGAACTGGCCGGGCTCGAACCTCGCTCCGCCGACGTGCCGTTCTACTCCACGGTCGTGGCGGAGTCGCTGGACACCGAGCGGCTGGGGGCCGACTACTGGTACACCAACCTGCGCCAGCGCGTGCGCTTCGAGGACGCCGTACGAGTCGCGATTCGCGACGGTCACGACTTCTTCCTCGAGGTGAGCCCGCATCCGGTGCTGACGATGGCGGTGCAGGACATCCTGGACGTCACCGCCCCGTCGGGGGTCGCGGTGGCATCGCTGCGGCGCGGCGAGGGCGGTGCGGGGCGGTTCGTACGTTCGGCGGGGGAGGCGTTCGCCGCCGGGGTGGGGGTGGACTGGCTACGACTCCTGCCCGGCACCAGCGTGGGTGCCGAGCTGCCGACGTATGCGTTCCAGCACCGGCGTTACTGGCTGGAGCCTTCCGTCGCGGGGGCGGCGGACGCCGGTGGGCTAGGGCTGACGCGGGTGGATCATCCGCTGCTGGGGGCGGCGGTGGAGCTGCCCGATCAGGGCGGGGTGGTGCTGACCGGCCGGATCTCGACCACTACGCATCCGTGGCTGGCCGATCACGGGGTGGGGGAGACGGTGGTCTTCCCCGGCACCGGGTTCGTGGAGCTGGTGGTGCGGGCGGGTGACGAGGTCGGCTGTCCGGTGGTGGAGGAGCTGACGCTTGAGGCGCCGCTGGTGATCGGGGGTGACGAGCCGGTCCAGCTTCAGGTGGCGGTGTCCGCTGCCGGTGAGGACGGTCGGCGTGAGGTGGCGGTGCATGCCCGTACCGGCCAGCAGCCGTGGACGCGTCACGCCGCGGGCACCCTGGCCGTGACGAGCAGTGCGGCCGGTTCCGCTGATGAGCAGTGGCCACCGGCGGGAGCGCAGGCGGTGGACGTGTCCGGTCACTACGAGGCGTTGGCTCGTGCCGGGTATGGCTATGGGCCGGCGTTCCAGGGGCTCAAGCGGGCCTGGGTGCGTGGCGCAGAGGTGTTCGCCGAGGTGGAGCTCGATGAGCGGGAGGCTGCCGAGGCCGGCGGTTATGGCATCCACCCGGCGTTGCTGGACGCGGCCCTGCACGCCACCGGTCTCGTCGAGCAGGTTGAGGGGGTCGCGCTCCCGTTTGCCTGGAACGGGGTGGAGCTGCTGGCTTCCGGTGCTCAGCAGGTGCGCGTTCACGTCCTTCCGGCTGAGGGCGGCGCTTCCAGCATCCGGATCGCCGACGGCACCGGCGCGCCGGTCGCGGTCGTCGCGAGCTTGATCTCGCGCCCGCTGCCCGCGGATGGGCTGTCGTCGCGTCCGCAGTCTGGGCACGATGCGCTGCATCGTGTGCAGTGGGTGCCGCTGCCGGGTGAGCCGGTCGGTTCTGGGACCGGGGATGTGGCGGTGGTGGGCGAGGGCTGGCCCTCTCTTGTCGCGGCTGTCCAGGCTGCTGGTGGGGGCGTCGGGGAGTTCGTGGATGTGGCGGCGTTGGGTGATGCGGTCGCGTCCGGCCGGTCACTTCCGGCCGCTGTGGTGATGCGGCTGCAGGCGGATGCTTTCCTCCGGCCGGCGCTCGATCGGGTCGTGGGTGTGCTGAGTGGTTGGCTGGCTGATGAGCGGCTGGCCGAGACTCAGCTGGTGCTGGTCACCAGTGGCGCGGTGACGACTGGTACCGAGACCGATGGTGCTTTGATCGGTGCGGCGGTGTCGGGCCTGGTGCGCTCGGCGCAGGCCGAGAACCCCGGCCGGATCCTGCTGGTCGATCTCGACGATGCGGCCGAGTCGCTCACCGCGCTGGCTTCCCTGCTGGCTGTGGAGGACGAGCCGCAGCTGGCGGTGCGGGCCGGCCAGGTGCTGGTGCCTCGTCTGGCTCGTGCGGACTCCTCTGGTGATCTGGTGGTGCCCGGGGGTGCGGGTGGGTGGCGGTTGGACTGCCCGGCCAAGGGGTCCCTGGAAGAGCTGGCGTTGGTTCCCGCGCCGGAGGCCGACCGCGAGTTGGCCGCTGGTGAGGTGCGGGTGGAGGTTCGTGCGGCTGGGTTGAACTTCCGTGACGTGGTCGTGGCGTTGGGCATGGTGCC
>NZ_JBSFTC010000283.1:0-14320 GCF_053590415.1 Nonomuraea sp. NPDC003201 | reverse complement strand
CGGCAGGCCAGGCAGCGCCCCGAACCGCCGCCGATCCCGCCGCCCGGCGACCTGACCCCGCGGCTCGCGCTGCCCATCCTGACGGTGGTCTACCTGTGGGTGCCCGTCGCCTCGATCATCGTCGTCGCCCGCGCGCCGGTGCCGGTCGGGCTGCGGATGGCGTACTGGGCCGCGGTCGTCGCGGTGGTCGCGCTGCAGGCGTACCACGCGCTGCCGCGGCCTCCCGGCGTCCGGCCGAGGCACGCCGCCTGGACGCTGCCCGCGCAGCTGCTGCTCGCGTGGCTGCCGCTGCTCGAACCGGACCGCCCCTACTACCAGCTCGTCGGCTGGGCCGCCGCCGCCCTGCTGATCGTGATCCCCGCGCCGCGCCTGGCGTGGGCGCTGTACGCGGCGGTGGTGGCGAGCGTGCCCGCGGTGCTCCTGGCCCGGTCCGGCCCGGCCGCGGACATCCCGGCGGCCCTGGTGGAGGTGGTCGGCATGTCGGCGATGTTCTACGGGCTGACCGCCGTGACGCGGCTGGTCTACCAGGTACGCGAGTCGCGGCTGGCGCTCGCCGGACTGGCCGCGGCCCGGGAGCGGCGCAGGATCGCCCAGGACGTCCACGACCTGATCGGGTACGGCCTGTCCGCGATCACCGTCAAGGCCGAGCTGGCCGCCCGCGACCCCGCCCGCGCCGAGGCCGAGCTGGCCGGCATCGTCACCGTGGCCCGCACCGCGCTGGCCGACCTGCGCGCCATCCCCGGGGACGGCGAACCCGGGCTCAGCCTGCGCGCCGAGCTGGCCTCGGCCCGCGAGGTCCTCGAGGCCACCGGCGCGACCGTGGAGATCGACCCCGATCCCGCACCCCTGCCCGCCGGCGTCGACGCCCTGCTCGCCGTCGTGGTCCGCGAGGCGGCCACCAACGTGCTGCGGCACAGCGAGGCCCGCCACGTGACGATCGCCCTGACCACCGGCGACGACCTCGTACGGCTGCGCATGGACAACGACGGCGTCACCGGCCGCCCCGGCGAGCCCGGCCAGGGCGTCGCCAACCTCACCGCCCGCCTCGCCGCCCGGGGCGGCCGCCTCACGACCGCCTCCCGGGATCACCGCTTCCGGCTCGACGCGACCGTGCCCGCGCGACGCTGACCCGGTTGTCACATTCGCGGGGGCTACGACGTCTTGTCTGTGTAGACGCGTCTTACCGGACAGCGAGGTGAGCCCCTTGATCCCCTATACCGATCCCAACGCCTGGCGGATCGCCATGGACGCCAGCGAGGCGACGCTCTCGGCCGGTCTCGGGAGCGGCGGCTTCGACGGCTCCTTCTACCTGAGCCCGGCCGGGTCGCTGGCGGGCTTCACGCTGCGGCTCTCCCTGCCCGGGGCGCCGGAGCTCCTGTGGGAGTCGGTGAGCCTGGAGGGCGGATCCGAGGTCCGCGGGAGCAGCCGGCTGCTGCTGGACGGGCGGGCGGCCCGCGCCGAGGTGTCGGGGTTCTGCGCGCGGGTGCCCGTGGGATGGTCAGGGAGCTCGTACCTGAAGATCGTCCTCACGGCCAGGTTCTCGCCCCTGCGGCTGCGCTGGCCCAGGTGGCGGCTGCGGCCGGTGACGCTGCGCCTGTTCACCGAGATCCGCCCCGCAGGGTGACCCAGAACGCTTCGCAAAAGTACGAAGCGTCACAGTACGCGCCGCGATCACGGCTAACCTGCCGTTTCATGACGTACGGCCCGCAGCAGCCACAGTTCAATGCCCCCTACCCCCCGCAGCAGCAGCCCGCCTTCGCGCCGCCTCCCGTGGTGATCGACGTCGGCGGCGACGCCAAGGTGAAGGCGCTGATCGGCGGCTCCGTCGCGGGGGCCATCGGGCTCATGGCGGTCTTCTCGGCGCTCACCGGGCAGACGACGGGCGGCGCGGGCTCGGCGGTCGCCGTCCTGGTTCTCGGGCTGATCTTCCTGTTCATCGGGCTGCTGCCGATCATCACCTGGCGCAAGCTCAGCCGGCCGCGCAAGCTCGTCTTCGACGTCCACGGCGTGCGCTGGGACGACCCCCAGGGCCGCCCGTGGGCGGCCCCGTGGGCCGAGCTGTCCGCGGTGGGCATCTCGCGCACGCAGCAGCGCCGCGTCAAGCTGGCCGACTACATCATGCGCAAGACGATGGTCCGCCTCGACCTCTTCCCGGCCGACCCGGGCTTCCGCGCGCGCCATCCGGACATGGAGCACCTGTGGGAGTTCCACACGGTCAAGAACGGCTACCGGCTCCCGCTGGGCTCGAACCCTAAGTACATCCCGGTCATCGAGCACGCCATGCGCCAGTACCGCCCGGCCATCTACCTGGGCATCCGCGACGAGGGCTTCATGGTGGGCCTGGTCTGAGGAGATCAGCCGAAGTCCAGGAAGACGGTCTCCTCGTCGCCCTGCAGGTGGATGTCGAACCGGTAGACGCCCGTACGCTCCTCCACGGGCACCAGCGTCCGCCCGCGCTCCGGCGGCAGCGAGCCGAGGAAGGCGTCCTGGGTGAAGTAGATGCGGGTGTAGAGGTGGTGGAGCAGGCCGCGGGCGAACACGCAGACGCTGATGTAGCCGTTGCCCGGCGGAAGCGTGCGCAGGACCCAGCCGCCGTCGGCATCGGTGGCCACCCGGCCGAACCCGGTGAAGTCGACCCCGCGCCGGCCCAGCAGCGCGCCGGTGACCTGGTCGCGCCGGAGCGTGCCCGGCGCGCCCGCGAGGCCGCCGGACGGGTCGGCCTGCCAGAACTCCAGCAGCGCGTCGGGCACCGGCTCGCCCGCACCGTCGTAGACGCGGCCGTGGACGGTGATCCCGCCGTCGGCGACGTCGCCGCCGCGGGGGATCGGCAGCGCGTAGCCGTAGAACGGGCCCACGGTCTGCGAGGGGGTGGGGTTCATCGGCCCTCCTCCATCCAGGCCGCGGCGGGGCCGTCCAGCACGATGTCCCACCGGTAGCCCAGCGACCACTCCGGCACGGACAGGTCGTGGTCGTACGCGGAGACCAGCCGCTGCCTGGCCCGCTCGTCGGTGACGGAGTTGAGCACGGGGTCGTACGGGAACAGCGGGTCGTTCGGGAAGTACATCTGGGTCACCAGTCGCTGCGTGAAAGCCGTGCCGAACACCGAGAAGTGGATGTGCGCGGGCCGCCAGGCGTTGACGTGGTTGCGCCACGGGTACGCGCCGGGCTTGATCGTGGTGAAGGCGTAGCGGCCCTCGTCGTCGGTCAGGCAGCGGCCCACGCCCGAGAAGTTGGGGTCGAGCGGCGCGGGATGGTCGTCGCGCTGGTGGAGGTAGCGGCCCGAGGCGTTGGCCTGCCAGACCTCCACGAGCTGGCCGCGTACCGGGCGGCCGTCGCGGTCCAGCACCCGCCCCTGGACGGTGATCCGCTCGCCGAGCGGCTCGCCGGCGTGCTGCCTGGTCAGGTCCGCGTCGAACGGCGCGACGTCGGCGACGCCGAAGACCGGCCCGGCCAGCTCCGCCGCCTCCGGGTCCTTCAGAGCGACGAGCGGCTGCTTGGGGTGGCGCAGCACGCTGCTGCGGTAGGGGGCGAAGTCGCGATCGGGATGGTCGGCCTCCGCGCCTTCGCGGGCCTGGTGGACCTCGGCGATCTCGCGGTCGATGTCGGCTTGGGTGAGGGGTGGGGTCATCTGATACCTCCGAGGAGACCCCCGCCTTCAGACGGGGAGGAATCGGACTCCTGCGGAGCAGCGCAGGAGCAGGCGATTCGCCGTCAGGCGGACCGCTGTCTACGACAATCGAGCAGTACTTGGCTGGTCCTCCTGCAAAAATGTGAGGTGTGGCGCAGCTGGTGAAGCGGGCCTACAAGTACCGCTTCTACCCGACTCCCGAGCAGGCCGGCGAGCTTGCCCGGACGTTCGGTTGCGTGCGCCTGGTCTACAACAAGGCCTTGGAAGAGCGGACCCGCGCCTACACCCTGGAGGGCAGACGGGTCTCCTACGTGGAGTCCTCCGCCGCGCTGACGGCGTGGAAGAAGACCCCCGAGCTGGCGTTCCTGGGTGAGGTGTCGTCGGTGCCGTTGCAGCAGGCACTGCGCCACCTGCAGGCGGCGTTCGCGAACTTCTTCGCGCGCAGGGCGAAGTACCCCACGTTCAAGAGCAGGAAGAAGGCACGTGCGAGCGCGGAGTACACCCGCTCGGCGTTCCGCTGGCGCCAGGGCCGACTCTTTCTGGCGAAGATGGACGCGCCGCTGACCATCGTGTGGTCGCGTCCGCTGCCCGAGGGGGCCGAGCCGTCCACGGTCACCGTCTCCCGGGATGCGGCCGGGCGGTGGTTCGTGTCCATCCTCCTCGAGGAGAAGATCTCGCCGCTGCCGCCGGTCGAGGCGTCGGTGGGCGTGGACGCGGGCATCACGGCGCTGGCCACGCTCTCGACGGGTGAGAAGATCGTCAACCCGCGTCACGAGCGTGCCGACCGGCGCAAGCTGGCCCGTGCTCAGCGATCGCTCGCCCATAAGGAGAAGGGATCGAACAACCGGGCCAAGGCCCGGCTGCGCGTGGCGAAGGTGTACGCCCGGATCGCCGACCGGCGCCGGGATCATCTGCACAAGCTTTCGACTCGGCTCGTCCGTGAGAACCAAACGGTCGTGATCGAGGATCTCACCGTCCGCAACATGGTGAAGAACCGCTCGCTGGCCCGCGCCATCTCGGATGCGGCCTGGCGCGACCTGCGGATGATGCTGGAGTACAAGGCCGCCTGGTACGGGCGCACACTGGTGGCGGTGGACCGCTGGTTCCCCTCCTCCAAGCTGTGCTCGGCCTGCGGGATGCTGCAAGAAGCGATGCCGCTGAACGTCCGGGAATGGACCTGCGACTGCGGCGCGGTCCACGACCGCGACGTCAACGCCGCGCGCAACGTGCTCGCCGCCGGGCTGGCGGAGAGCTGAAACGCCTGTGGAGCTGGTGTAAGACCTCAACGAGAGTCCTCTCGGGCGGGCGACCGGCAGTGAAGCAGGAAGACCGACCGGCGACGGTTGGAATCCCCCTCGTTTACGAGGGGGAGGAGGTCAACTGCGGCTACCTTTCCAGGACGACGGCCAGGCCCTGGCCGACGCCGATACAGAGGGACGCGAGCCCGGTGCCGGAGCCGGCGGCGGCGAGCCGGTGGGCCAGGGTGCCGGTGACGCGGGCGCCGGAGGCCCCGAGCGGGTGGCCCAGGGCGATGGCGCCGCCGTCGGGGTTGACGATGGCGGGGTCGAGGTCGGGCAGCTCGGCCAGGCAGCCGAGCACCTGCGCGGCGAACGCCTCGTTCAGCTCGGCCGACGTCAGGTCGCCGAACCCCTTGCCCGCCCTGGCCAGGGTCCTGCGCGACGCCTCGACCGGGCCGAGCCCGAAGGAGCGGGGTTCGAGCGCGCTGGCCGCGCTGGCGACGATCCTGGCCAGGGGTTCGCGGCCGCGCAGCCCCGCCTCGTCGGTCAGCAGCAGGGCGGCCGCGCCGTCGTTGAGCGGGGAGGAGTTGCCCGCGGTGACCGTGCCGCCGTTTTTCCTGAACACCGGTTTGAGCCGGGCGAGCTGGTCGGGGCCGGTGTCCTCGCGGATGCTCTCGTCCCTGGTCAGGCCGCCGATGGGGACGATCTCGCGCTCGAACGACGCCTTGGCCGCCTTCTGGTGGCTGGCCAGCGCGTACGCGTCCTGCTCCGCCCTGGCGATGCCGTGCCGGTCGGCGATCAGCTCGGCGCCCTCGCCCAGCGGCACGGTGTGCTCGGCGGGCATCCTCGGGTTGACCAGTCGCCAGCCGAGCGTCGTGGAGACCAGCTCCTGCCCGCCGGCCGGGAACGCCCTGTCCGGCTTGGGCAGCACCCACGGCGCGCGGGTCATCGACTCCACGCCGCCGGCGATCACCGTGGAGGCGTCGCCGAGGGCGATCATGCGGTACGCCTGGATGACGGCCTCCATGCCGGAGCCGCACAGCCGGTTCACGGTCACGCCCGGGGTGGTCACGGGCAGGCCGGCGAGCAGCGCGGCCATGCGGGCGACGTTGCGGTTCTCCTCGCCGGCGCCGTTGGCGTTGCCGAGGATCACCTCGTCGGGGGCCGCCACGCCGTTGCGCTCGGCGAGGGCCCTGACGACGTGGGCGGCCAGGTCGTCGGGGCGGATGCCGGCCAGCGCCCCGCCGTGGCGGCCGAAGGGCGTGCGGACGGCGTCCACGATGTAGACGGTGTTCATACGGCTACCTCCGCTTCCGTGCGGTCGCGCAGGTCGGCCACGCTCACCCCGGGCGCGGTCTCGACCAGCCTCAGCCCGTCCCCGGTGACGTCGAGGACGCCGAGGTCGGTGATGATCCGGTGCACGCACTCCTTCCCCGTGAGGGGCAGCGAGCACTCCTTGACGATCTTCGGCGTGCCGTCCTTGGCGGTGTGATCCATGATCACGATGACCCGGCCCGCGCCGTGGACCAGGTCCATCGCCCCGCCCATGCCCTTGACCAGCTTCCCGGGCACCATCCAGTTGGCCAGGTCGCCCCGCGCCGAGACCTGCATCGCGCCCAGCACCGCCACGTCGATGTGGCCGCCCCGGATCATCCCGAACGACAGCGAGGAGTCGAAGAACGCCGCGCCCGGGCGCACGGTCACGGTCTCCTTGCCGGCGTTGATCAGGTCGGGGTCCAGCGCGTCGGGGGCGGGGTAGGGGCCGACGCCGAGGATGCCGTTCTCCGAGTGCAGGATCACGTCCACGTCGGGCGGCAGGAACGACGGGATGCGGGTGGGCAGCCCGATGCCGAGGTTGACGTAGTCGCCGTCGCGCAGCTCGGCCGCCGCCCGCGCGACCATCTCGTCCCTGGTCCAGCTCATGAGGTGACCGTCCTCTTCTCAATGGCCTTGTCGCTCGCCTGGTCGGGGGTCAGGACGAGGACCCGCTGGACGAACACGCCGGGCAGGTGCACCTCGTCCGGCTCCAGCTCGGTCAGCTCCTCGACCTCGGCGACCGTGATCCGCCCGGCCATCGCGGCGAGGGGGTTGAAGTTGCGGGCGGCCTTGTTGAAGACCAGGTTGCCGAAGCGGTCGCCCTTGGCGGCCCGGACCAGCGCGAAGTCGGTGGTGATGCTGCGCTCCAGCACGTAGGAGCGGCCGTCGAACTCGCGGACCTCCTTCGGCGGCGAGGCCACCGCGATCGAGCCGTCCGGGTTGTGGCGCAAGGGCAGGCCGCCGTCGGCGACCGGTGTGCCGACCCCGGCGGGGGTGTAGAAGGCGGGGATGCCGGCGCCGCCCGCCCGCAGCCGCTCGGCCAGGCTGCCCTGCGGGGTCAGCTCCACCTCCAGCTCCCCGGCGAGGTACTGGCGGGCGAACTCCTTGTTGTCGCCGATGTAGGAGGCCGTCACGCGGGCGATGCGGCCGGCCGCCAGCAGGATGCCGAGGCCGCCGCCGTCCACCCCGCAGTTGTTCGACACCACGCCGATCCCCGTCACGCCGGTGTTGTAGAGGGCCTGGATCAGGACGTTGGGGATGCCGCTGAGCCCGAAGCCGCCGACCGCGAACGACGCGCCGTCCGACACGCCGGCCAGCGCCTCCTCCGCGGTCGCGACCACTTTGTCTCTCCGCACGACGCTCCATTCATCGGGAGTGTTCGCATAGTGAACTTTAGTTCACTATTGTGATGACGAGTATGCGTACGTGACCGCGCCCGTGTCAAAGGAGGGCCGATGGAGCCTGCGGGGACCCTGGAACGCGGCCTGGCCGTGCTTCGGGCGCTGACGGCGGATGCCGCCGGGCGCTCGCGCCCCATGCGGGTGCGCGCCACCGACCTCGTACGCGCCACCGGCCTGGCCAGGTCCACGGTCGACCGCGTGCTGGCCACGCTGGTCCACCTCGGCCACGTCCGCGCGGAGGGGCGTGACCTGCTGCCCGCGCCGCGGCTGATGGAGCTGGGCGAGGCGTACCTCGCCTGCGGCGGCCTGCGCGACCCCCTCGCGCCGCCGGCCGAGCGGCTCGCGGAGGAGCTGGACGAGTCCGTGTCGCTGGCCGTCCCGGACGGCGACGGGGTGCGCTTCATCGGCCAGTTCACCCGCCGGCGCACCATGTCGGTGGCCTTCCGGGTCGGCGACCTGCTGCCCGCCGACCGCTGCGCGGCGGGCCTGGCCCTGCGCGACCCCGCCGCGCCGTGGGCCGAGGACGACCAGCTCATCGAGCCGGGCCTGGTCGCGGTCGCGGTGCCCGTACGCGACCCGCGGGGGGAGGCGGTCTGCGCGGTGAGCGTCGTCAGCCACACCAGCCGGCACACCGCCGCCAGCCTGCGCGACTACGCGCTGCCCCGGCTGCGCGAGACGGTCGCGGCCATGGAGGCGGCCCTGACCGAGCCGGCGCCCCGGCCCCCTCTGGCACCGGCCCCCGCGGACCCTTCTCGCGCCGCGAAGGAGGAGTTGGGCGCGGGATACCTGCAGTCGCTGGCCCGAGGTCTTGCTGTGCTGGTGGCGCTCGGCTCGGCCCGCGGCGGGCTGAGCCTGGCCGACGCCGCCAAGACCACCGGGCTCCCGCGCGCCACCGTGCGGCGATCGCTGCAGGTCCTGGCGCGGCTGGGCTACGTGGCCTGCGACGACTCCCGCTTCGCCGTGCTCCCCAAGGCGATGGAGCTGGGCTACGCGGCCCTGTCCGAGCGCACCTTCGGCGAGGTCGTCCAGCCGCACCTGGCCGACCTGGTGGCCCGCGTCCACGAGTCCGCCTCGGTCGGGGTGCTGTCGGGCGACGACGTCCTGTACGTGGCCCGCGTGCCCACCGTGAGCATCATGACCGTCAACATCACGGTCGGCACCCGCTTCCCCGCGTACGCCACCTCGATGGGCCGGGTGCTCCTGGCCGACCAGCCCGGGGAACGGCTGGCCGCCATCGCGCCCGAGCCGCTGACCCGCCACACCATCACGGCGCCCGACCGGCTGCGGGCCGCCGTCCGGCAGGCCGCCGAAGACGGCTACGCGCTGGTGGACCAGGAGCTGGAGGAGGGGGTCCGGTCCATCGCGGTGCCGGTCCGGGGCCGGGACGGGCGGGTGGTCGCGGCCGTCAACGTCGCCACCCACGCCGGCCGGGCCACCCGCGCCGACCTGCTCCGCGACGTCCTGCCCGCGCTGGCCGAGACGGCCGCCAGAATGTCCGCCGACCTGCGGCACGTCTCCGTGACGCCCTGGACGACTTAGACGTACCCGTCTGGTGGCGGCGGCGGTCGGGTGCCGGGCCGGGACAGGACGCCGTTCGGCCGGGAACAGACGGTCCGGCTGGGGGGTGCTGTCAGCCCCTGCCAGTGAGCGCGTTCACCGGGTTCGATGGATCGCGAAAGGTGCGAATGGCGCGCCATTGACGAAGTCGTTGTCGGCCTGCGCGAGTGTCGATGCGAGAAACAGCAAGGAGAACGGTCATGCGGCAAGTGGTGATACACACCGCCGGAGACGTCCGCGTGGAGGAGCGCGAGGATCCGAGGATCGTCGAGCCCACGGACGCGATCATCCGGTTGACGGCGACGTGTATCTGCGGGTCGGACCTGTGGCCGTACCGTGGCGTCGAACCGGCTGACCACCAGGTGATGGGGCACGAGTACGTCGGTACCCAGTCCGAACGGGCTCGCATCCCCTACGCGGACGGCACGCTTGTTCCCACACCGGGGCAGCCGGATCCGGAGCTGATCCCCTCGCTGCTGGCCGCGTCCGACGTGCTCGGCACCGGCTGGTTCGGCGCGGTCGCCGCCGAGGCCGGCCCCGGCAAGACGGTTGCCGTCGTGGGTGACGGGGCGGTCGGCCTGATGGGTGTCCTGGCCGCCAGGCAGCTCGGCGCGGAGCGGATCATCGCGATGTCCCGCCACCCCGAGCGGCAGGAGCTCGCCCGGTTCTACGGCGCGACCGACATCGTCACCGAGCGGGGCGACGAAGGCGTGGCGAAGATCAAGGAGTTGACGAACGGGCTCGGCGCCCACAGTGTGATCGAGGCGGTCGGCACGCAGGAGTCCACCATGCAGGCGATCGGTGCGACCCGTCCCGGCGGGCACATGGGCTTCGTCGGGGTGAACTACGACGTCGCGATTCCCGGCATCGACCTGTTCTTCGCCGGCATCCACGTCCACGGCGGGCCTGCCCCGGTTCGCCGGTTCCTGCCCGGGCTGATCCGGCTCATCTGCGACCGCAAGATCGATCCTGGCAAGGTCTTCGACCTCACCCTTCCGCTGGAGGAGGCCGCGGAGGGCTACACGGCGATGGATGAGCGTCGGGCCATCAAGGTCTTGCTGACCGTCTGACGCGCCTCGCCCCGTTCGAGGGGCGAGGCGCGGTTGTTGCGGACGGCGCCGCAGCGCCGACCGGGTCAGGCGACAGGTCTACGGTGGAGGATATGAGCAGGAAGGACGAGGTGCGGGAGTTCCTGATCTCCCGCCGGGCGCACGTGACCCTCGAACAGGCGGGACTACCCGACTTCGGCGGCGAACGGCGCGTGCCCGGCCTGCGCCGCGAAGAGGTCGCCATGCTCGCCGGTGTCAGCGTCGACTACTACACCCAGCTCGAACGCGGCAAGATCCGCGGCGCCTCCGAGAGCGTGCTCAACGCCGTCGCGCGAGCGTTGCAACTCGACGACGTCGAACGCGAATACCTGTTCGACCTGGCCCGCCCCACCCCGACGACACCGGCCGCGCGCAGCCGGCGGCGGGCCGGGCCGTCGGTGCGGGCCTCGGTGCAACGGGTCCTCGACAAGCTGGCCGTGCCCGCGGTCGTGGTCAACGCGCAGCAGGACCTCATCGCCGCGAACCTCATGGGCCGCGCGCTGTTCGCCCCGCACTTCGAGGCCGAGGAGCCGAACCTGGCCCGGTTCATCTTCCTCGACCCCCGCGCTCGAGATTTCTACGTCGACCGGCCCCTTGCCCGCAGTATGACCGCCGCGATGCTGCGACTCGAAGCCGGACGCGACCCGCTCAACCAGGAGCTCACCGCACTCATCGGAGAGCTCTCCACGCTCAGCCCACAGTTCCGCGCGGATTGGGCCGAGCGGGACGTGCACGAGCACCGCACCGGCCGGAAGGTCTACCGCCACCCCGACGCCGGCGAGCCGGGCCTGTCCATCTGCGCTTTCAGCGTCGAAGAGGGCTCACCGTCCGCTGACAGGTTCGCCCTCCTGTCCAGCTGGGCCGCCACCCAGGGGTTCGGGAGCCGGCAGCGCGTGAACGCGGCCCACGGTGGGGAACCGGCAGACAGGACGGAACCGATCCCGTTCGACAAGCGGGGGACGTTCTTCACCAACGGTATGGCCTGACCGTCGAGTGACGCCCTCTGACCCGGAGGGCCTGCCACGCAGGCGCGAGAGGACTGACATGGCACTGATTCTGGTAACCGGGGCATCCACCGGGCTCGGGCGCGACACGGCGAACGCGCTGGCCGACGGCGGGCACGACGTGGTCATCCACGTCCGCAACCGGGCCCGGGTCACCGGCGCGGATGACACCGCCCGGTGGAAAGACGTCGTCATCGGGGATCTCGCCGAGCTGGACGAGATCCACGACGTTGCCCGGCAAGCCCGCAGGTTCGGCCGCTTCGACGCCGTCATCCACAACGCCGGCACCATGCGGTCTCCCGAAGCGGGCATCGTCAACACCGTCGCGCCGTACCTGCTGACGGTCCTGATGGACAAACCGGGCAGGCTCATCTACCTCAGCAGCTCCATGCACCGAAGCGGTTCCACCGACCTGCGACGGCTGGCCACCGGCACCGCTTCCTACAGCGACAGCAAGCTGTGGGTCACCACGCTCGCGCTGGCGGTCGCGTCGCGGTGGGAGGGAACCTCGAGCCATGCGGTCGACCCCGGATGGGTCCCCACACGCATGGGCGGCGCCGGCGCACCGGATGACCTGGCAGCCGGACACCGGACACAAGTGTGGCTCGCCACCCACCATGACGTGAGCCCGGGCACCGGCGGCTACTGGTATCACCGGCAGGTGCAGACGCCACACCCCGCGTCGCAGGACGAGGATTTCCAAGATCGCCTCATTCACGCCTTGGAGAGCCACACGGGCGTCCCGCTCGTCTGACCGCGGACCCCGCTGCGCCAAGGCCGGAGCGGGCCACCTCGGGCCCCCGCGTCGGCGACGGCCTCGGCTACGGAACCTGCCGGCCGAGCCGCCCAGGCATCACGTAAAGCCCGGACCAGCGGCTTTTCGCACGCTATGGAGCGATCGGCTGACCCGCGGCCGGCTTCGGCTTGCTGATCCGTCCTTCGGCGTCGACCACGACCACCTCGACTCCCTCAGCCGAGAACGGGGCCAGCGCGTCCTCCGAGGCGCCGGCGTCGGTCACCAGCGTCCAGGGCCGGGGGAGCCGGACCCAGGCGTGGAACGGACGTCGCCCGAGCTTGGCCGCATGCGCCAGCACGTAGGTCCTGTGGGAACTGCGCGCCATGAGCTCCTTGAGCCGGGTCTGCTGGAGGTCGGCCTCGCAGATCCCGCGGTCGGCGGTGACTCCGTCAGCCCCGAGAAAGACGCGGTCGAACGACATCCGCTCCAGGGAGGTCTCGGTGACGGGGCCGACGAATCCCTGGCTGAGGTGGCGCAGCCTGCCGCCGAGACACTCCACATGGAGGCCCTCGACGTCGTCGAGCTCTTTCAGCACCGTCAGGCTCGTGGTGGCGATCAGGAGCTGGGTGCTGGAGCGCAGTTCGTGAGCCAGCGCCGCGACGGTCGAGCCGGCGTCGAGCAACACGGACTCCCCGGCTCCGATCTGCTGGGCCGCCCACCGGGCGATTCCGCGCTTGGCCTCGAAGGCGTCGCCGACGCGCTGGCGCAACGAGTCCTCGGGGTGCGCGACGACGGCCATCGCACCGCCGTACGTGCGGGCCAGCAGCCCCTGCGCGGTCAGCCGGGCGAGGTCACGCCGGATGGTCGAGGACGTCACGTCGAACGTCGAGGACAGCTCTTCGACGCTGGCCAGACCACTGGTCGTGGCCAGACGCACGATCTCGGCGCGCCGACGCTCAGAGTTACTGGACAACGCTCCTCCTTCTCGGCTTGTCGTTCAAGGCCCCGGGGTCAGATGGCCGGGCTGGGAGACATCTGGGCGGCCTGCCGCAGCGCCTCGATCATGCTACCGACCTCGGCGAGGCCCTTCCCGGCGATGTCGAAGGCCGTTCCGTGGTCCACGGACGTGCGGATGACGGGCAGCCCCACGGTGATGTTCACCCCGGCCTCGATGCCGAGGATCTTCACCGGGCCGTGGCCCTGGTCGTGGTACATCGCCACGATGAGGTCGTAGTCTCCGCGCCCCGCGACGAAGAACGCCGTGTCGGCGGGCAGCGGTCCCTGCACGTCGATGCCGTCGGCCTTCAGGACCTCGATGGCGGGAACGATCTTCTCGGCCTCCTCCCCGTACCCGAACAGGCCGTTCTCCCCGGCGTGCGGGTTGATGCCGCACACGCCGATGCGCGGGTTGTCGATCCCGGCCCGCCGCAGCGCCTCGTGGCCGCGGCGAACGGTCCGTTCCACCAGGCCGGGTTCGATCTTCGCGATCGCGTCGATCAGCCCGATGTGCGTGGTGACGTGGATGACCCGGATCTTCGGTGAGGACAACATCATGGACACCTCGTCGATCCCGGTCAGGTGCGCGAGGAGCTCGGTGTGTCCCGGGAAGATGTGGCCGCCCGCGTGCAGGGCCTCCTTGTTCAGCGGTGCTGTGCAGATCGCCTGCACCTCCCCGGCCATCGCCAGCCCGCTGGCGACGCGTACGTAGTGGTACGCGGCCGCCCCCGCCACGGGGGAGACCTTCCCCCAGGGCAGATCCTCCGGCAGCAGCGCGAGATCGATGACATTGACGCGTCCCGGCTCGAACACGGCATCGGCCACGGTGTCGACCGCCACGATCTCGGTGTCGATCCCGAGGATGCCGGCCGCCTGGCGCAGCCGTACGGCGTCGCCGATGACGACGGGACGGCAGAGCTCGGCGACGTGGGGGTCCTGGAGGGCGCCGACGATGACTTCCGGGCCCACGCCGGCTCCGTCACCCATGGTGACGGCGATGATCGGGGTGGCCGCGGTGCGCGGCTGTGCGCCGACGGCGGCGGTGGTGATGCTCACTTGGGGACCTTTCGCTTGGTTCTGGGGAGGGGCGGGTTCAAGGGTTGCGAGGGAGCGCGCGGCCAGGGCCCTGACGATCTCGACGAGCGAGTCGGCTCCCCCGAAGCTGCCCGGGCGGGTGACCACGGAACGGCCGTCGGGCGTCCGGGAGTGGACGGCCCCCGGGTGCACCTGTCCGACCGGTGTCAGTTCCCGCACCTGAAGGGCGTCAAGGACGCGCCGGGCGGTCTCGCCGCCGGTCAGCACGAGGTCCACCGTCCGCGGGGACGCGCGCACCGCGTCCGCGACGACCTCGGCCAG
>NZ_JBSFTC010000282.1:0-14632 GCF_053590415.1 Nonomuraea sp. NPDC003201 | reverse complement strand
CGACGCGGCCGTCCCGAAGCACCGTCACCTGCCTCATCCCGATCAGGAGGCCTCGAAGCCGGCCTTGGTCAGCACGTCCTTGCCCTGCTGCGACACCACCAGGTCCACGAACTGCTTGGCCAGGTCACCCGCGGGAGCCTTGGCCAGGGTGGCGATCGGATAGTCGTTGATCGCCTTGTCGGCCTCGGGGAAGGCGATGCCCTGGACCTTGCCCGCCGACGCGATCACGTCGGTCTTGTAGACCAGCGCCGCGTCCACCTCGCCCAGCTCGACCTTGGTCAGCGTGGCCTTGACGTCCTGCTCCAGCGTCACCGGCGTGACCTTGAGCCCGGCCGCGTCCAGCGCCTTGATCGCCGCCGCCCCGCATGGCACCTGCTCGGCGCACAAGGCCACCTTCACCTTGCTGTCGGCCAGATCCTTCAGCTCGTCCACCTTGGCCGGATTGTCCTTCGGCACGGCGATCTCGAGCTTGTTGCGCACGAACGTGGTCGGCGAACTCGCCAGCGACGCGTCGGTCACCGTCTTCATCGTGGCCGGGCTCGCCGCGGCGAACACGTCCGCCGGAGCCCCCTGGGTGATCTGCTGGGCCAGCGTCGCGCTGGAGCCGAAGTTGAACTTCACCGTCGTACCCGGGTGCGCGGCCTCGAAGGCCTTGCCGAGCTCGGTGAACGTCCCGGTCAGCGACGCCGCCGCGAACACCGTCACCTCCTTGGCCCCGCCATCGGCGGCCGGGGCCGACGAGGCCCCGGCCGTGGACGTGGCCGGTCCGCCGGAGCCGCAACCGGCCAGGCCCGCCAGCGCGAATGCGACGGGCAGGGCGATCGCCCATCGGGAAAGACGCCTGAACACCACAGGGGGCTCCTCACAAGTAACTGGCCACGCGCTCGTGACCGGGAATCTCCACGACGACGTTGGTGGACTTGATCACGGCGACCGCCACCACCCCCACCTCCAGGCCCAGCTCGTCCGCGGCCTGGCGACGCCGCGGCCTCGCTGATCCGAAACGTCGTCACAAGCTCTCACGATACCGTCCGCACATTCGAGCCTGAATACCCGACTTCCGCCGCACCAGCGGCATGATCTACGGTTCTGCCATGGCATCCACGAGATCGGAAGGCACCCTCGTGAGTATCGGTTCACCCCGCCGCCGGGCCGTCGCGTCCGCGCTCGCCACCGCCCTGCTGGTCACGCTCACACCCGCCGCCCCGGCCACGGCCACGACCGCCGCCGTCCCGTCCTCCGCCGAGCAGGCCGCCGCCGTCCCGTCCTCCGCCGAGCGGACCGCCGCAGGCCCCTCCTCCGTCCGGCAGGCCGCCGCCGGGACGGTCAAGGTGCGCGGCCAGGTCAACCGTCCGCGCTCGTTCACCATGGCGCGGCTGCGCGGCCTGCCGCAGCACACCGTCCGCGTGCGCTACCAGACCTCCCGCGGCGCGGAGAAGCACACCTTCACCGGCCCGCTGCTGTCCGACGTCCTCCAGCTCACCGAGCCGCGCATCGACCCCGACGTCAAGAACGCGCAGCTACGCCTGGTCGTCACCGCCACCGGCTCCGACGGCTACCGCGCCGCCCTCGCCTGGGCCGAGCTCGACCCGGCCTTCTCCGGCAAGAAGGTGCTGCTCGCCGTCACCCAGGACGGCGCGAAACTGGACGAGGAAGGCCCGCGCCTGGTCGTGCCCGGCGACGTCAAGGGCGGCCGCTACGTCAGCGGCGTCGTACGCCTCCACGTCGGCGACACCGACGCCCTCGACCCCGCCTGACCGGCCGCTCGCCCGTCCGGAGGGCGGAACTCCCATGTCACGACGACTGCTGCGGTGGGCCGGTGTGCTGCTGGCCGCCGGCTCCGCCATCGTCATGACCGGGTACCTGCTCACCGTGGACCGGGCCGACCCACGCGTCAGCGCGCTGGGTGCTCTGCTGGGCCTGACAGGACTCGCGCTCGCCGCCCACGCCCGCCCCGATCGACGCGACGACAACTCCTGAACGGCACACCAACGAGGCGGCCCGCCTGTATCAGGTCAAGATCGGACGCCGCGCACTGACGCGAAAGCCGCCGGTCAGGCGCCGCCCGGCTCGGCGGTCCGCTCCCACAGCGACTTCATCTCGGCGAACCCCTGCTCCATGATCCCCACCATGGCCTTCCGGGCGCGATCGCCGTCGCGCCGCTGGATCGCCTGGGCCACGTCGGTGTGCAGCTGCAGCGCCTCCTCGTCCGGGTAGTGAGGCATCAGGTGGTAGTGGTGCCGGCCGGCCAGCACCTCGGCGACGATCAGCTGCAGCTTCGCGAACATCTCGTTGCCGGAGGCGGCCAGCACCCGCCGGTGGAAGTCGATGTCCAGGTCGAGGAAGCGGGCCTCGTCGCCGGCCTTCCCGGCGGCCCACATCCTGGCCGCGAGCCCGACCAGCTCGCTCGCCTCGTCGTGGTCGACCCGCCCGGCGGCCAGCCAGGCGGCGTGCGGCTCGATCGCGGTCCGCAGCTCGGTGATCGAGCGCAGCTGCGCCATCCGCCCCTCCGAGGCGAGCCGCCAGCGGATCACCTGCGGATCGAAGACGCTCCACACCCCGGGAGGCTGGATCATGATCCCGACCCGGCGCCGGGTCTCGATGAGCCCCATGGACGCGAGCACCCGCAGCACCTCGCGGATCACCGAGCGGGAGACCTGGTAGCGGTCGACCAGGTCTTCGATGCTCAGGACCGAGCCGGCGGCCATGTCGCCGCTGCAGATGGCGGTGCCGAGGTGGTCGAGGACCCGTGCGTGCAACCCAGCCTCCGCAAGGGCGGGCCGAGTGGGGGCGGCCCCCGGGGAGGACTGATTCACGGCATAGAACATATCAGTTGAAGGCTGACTCTTGAATAAGTCAGCTTTTTTGTCCTAGCATCCCGGCATTAAGCAGATGTTACGAGCATGTGGCGCTCTTCCGGGGGGCGGCGACCATGACAGGAAGGCGGGATTGACGTGCGACGTCGCGCGATATTGGGTACATCTCTGGCCGTGGTGGCCGCCATGGGGCTGTCCGCCTGTGGCGGTGGCGGTGACGGCGGCGGGTCCAAGACGGTCCGGATCACCCTGGCCAACCACGTGTGGACCGACAACATCAAGAAGGCCCTGCCCGAGTTCGAGAAGCAGACCGGGCTCAAGGCCGAGATCACCCAGCTCGGCGAGGACCAGCTCTCCGACCAGTACAACGTCAAGCTGAACGCCGGCTCGTCCGACATCGACGTGATGATGTACCGCCCCCTGCAGGAGGGCAGGCTCTTCGCCAAGAACAAGTACCTGGCCGACCTGTCGGACCAGGTGAAGGCCAACAAGGACTGGGACTTCAGCGACTTCCAGGCCGGCCCGGTGGAGGCCACCACGTACGAGGGCAAGCCGGTCGGCGTCCCGATCATCACCGAGCAGGAGGTCCTCTACTACCGCAAGGACCTGCTCGACAAGGCCGGCCTGAGCGCCCCGCCGAAGACCCTCGACGAGCTCAAGGCCGCCGCCGCCAAGATCAAGGCGGCCGAGCCGGACATGGCCGGGTTCGTCGCCCGTACCGGCAAGTCGCCGGCGGTCACGCAGTTCTCCAGCTTCCTGTACAGCTTCGGCGGCGACTTCGTCGACGGCAGCGGCAAGGCCGCGGTCGGCAGCGAGGCGGCCAAGCAGGCGTACGCCTACTACGGCGGGCTGATCAAGGACTCCGGCCCGGCGAACGTCAGCACCGACATGGGCTGGCCCGAGGCGATGGCCATCTTCACCCAGGGCAAGGCCGCCTTCTACACCGAGGCCAACTCGCTCTACAAGAACGCCACCGACCCGGCCAAGTCCAAGGTCTCGGACAACGTCGGCTTCGCGCCGTTCCCGGCCGGCCCGGGCGGTTCGAAGCCGTACAACATCCCGTCGTGGGCGCTGGGCGTCAACTCCAGCTCGGAGAACACCGCCAACGCCTGGAAGTTCATCGAGTGGGCCACCGGCAAGGCGCAGACGCTCGCCCAGCAGAAGTCCGGCGTGCCGGGCGCCCGTACCTCCGTGTGGGCCAACCCGGAGAGCACCTCGACCTTCCCGAAGGACCTGGTGGAGGCCATCGCGGCCAGCACCAAGGACGGGGTGGGTCATGACCGGCCGCTGGTCGTGAAGGTCGCCGAGTCCCGCGAGATCGTGGGCCAGCCGATCGTCGACGCGATCACCGGCAAGGACGCCGCGGCGGCCGCCGACACGGCCAACGCCGCGTTCCAGAAGTTCCTGGACGACGAGGCCAAGTAAGCGGCACCCGCCGACCCCTGGAGTCCCCATGGCAACGATCACCACACCGACCACCAAGGCGCCGCGCGGCGCCCCCGCCGCCCCCGGCACGCCCGGCTGGCTGCGCTGGGTGGACGCCCACCGCAAATGGCTCTTCGCCGCGCCCGCGATGGTCTTCGTCGCCGCGCTGCTCGTGTTCCCCCTGGCCTGGACCGGCTACCTCAGCCTGACCGACGCCGAGGGATCCGTCCGCGCGGAGAGCGAGTTCGTGGGCCTGCGGAACTACCTCGACGTCCTGTCGGACACCGAGCGGTTCTGGCCCGCGGTCGGGCGGACCGCCACGTTCACCGTCGTCGCGCTGCTGTTCGAGGTGGTCCTCGGGATGGCGATCGCGCTGCTGCTCTGGCGGCCGTTCAAGGGGCAGCGGTGGGTCCGGGTCGCCATCCTCATGCCGCTCGTGGCCACTCCGGTCGCGGTCGGCATGATGTGGCGGCTCATCTTCGACCCGAACATCGGCATGGCCAACCAGCTCCTCGGCCGGTTCGGCATCGGGCCGCAGCCGTGGCTGGCCGGCCAGCACACGGCCCTGGCCACCACGATCTTCATCGACGTGTGGCAGTGGACGCCGATGGTGGTGCTGATCCTGCTCGCCGGGCTCACCTCGCTGTCGGACGAGCCGCAGGAGGCGGCGCACATCGACGGCGCCAGCGCCTGGCAGCGGTTCCGGCACGTCACCCTGCCGCTGCTGATGCCCACGCTGACGGTGGCGGTCCTGCTGCGCGGCATCGACGCGCTGAAGACCTTCGACGTCCTCTACGCCACGAAGGGCCGCGGCGGCGGTTCGTTCCACGAGGTCGAGACGCTGAACGTGTACGCCTACGGCCTCAGCTTCGACTACAACGAGTACGGCGTCTCCTCCACCGTCCTCATCCTCTTCTTCCTGATCATCATCGGGGCCATGTGGGCCCTGACCGCCCGGCGCAAGGAGGCGCAGCGATGAAGGCCCGGCCCGCGTACCAGGTGTTCCGGGTGGTGGCGCTCACCATCGTGGTGCTCTCCCTGGTCGCGCCGTTGCTCTGGATGGTCTCCGCGTCGTTCAAGACCAACGTCGACATCTACGACCCGGGCAAGGCGCTGGCCTTCTCGCCCACCATGGACAACTACGCCAAGGTGCTCCAGCAGGCGAACTACGTCGAGTTCATCGTCAACAGCCTCTGGGTGGCGTTCGCCGCCACGGTGGCCTCGCTGATCCTCGGCGTGCCGGCCGCGTACTCGATGAGCCGGTTCAACATGAAGAAGTCCGCGCTGGTGGTGCTGATGGCCCGGGTCATCCCCGGCGTCTCGCTGCTGGTGCCCTGGTACTACGTCTTCTCCAACCTGAAGATGGTCGGCGGCTTCGGGGTGCTGATCATCAGCCACATGTTCGTCGCGCTGCCGCTGGTGGTCTACATCATGATGGGCTACTTCGACAGCCTGCCCGAGGAGCTGGAGGAGGCGGCGCTGGTGGACGGGCTGACCCACGTCGGCGCGTTCCGGCGCATCACCCTGCCGCTGGCGGTGCCGGGCATCGCCACCGCCGGGATCCTGTCCTTCATCTTCTCCTGGAACAACTTCATGTTCGCGCTCGTGCTCTCCGACGCCGACACCAAGACCCTGCCCGTGGCGATCTTCGACTTCGTCGGGTACGCCAGCATCGACTGGGGCGGCCTGATGGCCGCGGCCACCGTGGTCACCGTGCCGATCATGGTGATCGCTCTGTTCGTGCAGAAGTACGTGGTCTCCGGCCTCACCGCCGGCGCGACGAAGGGCTGACCGGCATGACGACCATCGCGCGCGTGGAGACCTTCCTCGTCGCCCCCCGCTGGCTCTTCGTCCGGGTGGAGACCGACTCCGGGATCGTCGGCTGGGGCGAGGCCACCTGCGAGGGGCGCTCCGAGACCGTCCGCACCGCCGTCGACCAGCTCGCGGAGCTGCTGATCGGCCGGGACGCGCTGCGCATCGAGGACCACTGGCAGGTGCTGACCAAGGGCTCGTTCTACCGGGGCGGCCCGATCCTGGCCAGTGCCGTGGCGGGCCTCGACCAGGCCCTCTGGGACATCGCCGGCAAGCACTTCGGCGCCCCCGTGCACCAGCTGCTCGGCGGTCCGGTCCGGGACCGGATCCGGGTGTACGGCTGGGTCGGCGGCGACGAGCCCAGCGAGGTCCGCGATCACATCGCCGCCCAGCTCGAGGCCGGGCTCACCGCGGTGAAGATGAACGCCTCCGGTGTGATGAGCCCGGTCGCCTCGGTCGCCGAGCTGGACGGCGTGGTCGCCCGGGTGGCGGCCGCCCGCGAGGTGCTCGGCGACCACCGCGACGTGGCCGTCGACTTCCACGGGCGCTTCACCCTGGCCAACGCCCGCCGGGTGGCGCCGCTGCTGGAGCCGTACCGGCCGCTGTTCCTGGAGGAGCCGGTCGTACCGGAGAACTCGCACCTCATCGGCGAGTTCGTCCGCTCGACGACGACCCCGGTCTCGACCGGGGAGCGGCTCTACAGCCGGCAGGAGTTCCTGCCGGTCTTCCAGGCCGGCATCGCGGTCGCCCAGCCGGACCTCTCGCACGCCGGCGGCATCACCGAGGTCCGCAAGATCGCCACCCTCGCCGAGGTGTACGACGTGCAGCTCGCCCCGCACTGCCCGCTCGGCCCGATCGCCCTCGCGGCCTGCCTCCAGGTCGGCTTCGCCACCCCGAACTACCTGATCCAGGAGCAGAGCATCGGCATCCACTACAACCGTGGCGCCGAGGTGCTCGACTACTGCCTCGACAAGACCCCGCTGACCTTCGTGAACGGGTACGTCGAGCGGCTCACCGCGCCCGGCCTCGGCATCGAGGTCGACGATGAGGCGGTCCGCGCCGCCGACAAAAAGGGACACGCCTGGCGCAGCCCCGTCTGGCGGCACCGGGACGGTTCGTACGCGGAATGGTGACCATGACCCCCGAACGCACCGCCGACGTGAGAAAGGCACCCGCGTGAAGATCATCGCAGCGGACGTCATCGTGACCAGCCCCGACCGCAACTTCGTCACCCTCAGGATCACGACGGACGAGGGGATCACCGGGCTGGGCGACGGCACCCTCAACGGGCGTGAGCTGGCGGTCGCGTCGTACCTGGCCGACCACGTGGTCCCGTTGCTGATCGGGCGGGACCCGCACCGCATCGAGGACACCTGGCAGTTCCTCTACCGCTCCGCCTACTGGCGGCGCGGGCCCGTCACCATGGCCGCCATCGCGGCCGTGGACGTGGCGCTGTGGGACATCAAGGCCAAGGCCGCCGGGATGCCGCTCTACCAGCTGCTCGGCGGCGCCTCCCGGAACGGGATCATGGCGTACGGGCACGCGTCGGGCCGGGACCTGCCGGAGCTGTTCGACTCGATCCGGCGGCACCTGGAGATGGGGTACCGGTCGCTGCGGGTGCAGACGTCCGTACCGGGCATCAACGCCGTGTACGGCGTGGCCGCCCAGCCCAGCGTCGAGGGCAAGCGGTACGACTACGAGCCGGCCCAGCGCACCGCGCTGCCCGCGGAAGAGGACTGGGACACCCGCGCCTACCTGCGCCACCTGCCCGGCGTCTTCGAGGCGGTGCGTAACGAGTTCGGCCCCGAGCTGCCGCTGCTGCACGACGGGCACCACCGGATGACCCCCATCCAGGCCGCCAAGCTCGGCAAGGCCCTCGAGCCGTACGACCTGTTCTGGCTGGAGGACTGCACCCCGGCGGAGAACCAGGAGGCGCTGCGCCTGGTCCGTCAGCACACGACCACCCCGCTGGCCATCGGGGAGATCTTCAACACCGTGTGGGACTACCAGACCCTGATCCGTGAGCAGCTCATCGACTATGTCCGCTCCGCCGTCACCCACACCGGCGGGATCACGGCCATGCGCAAGCTGCTCGACTACGCCGCCCAGTACCAGATCAAGTCCGGCATCCACGGCCCGACGGACATCTCGCCGGTCGGCATGGCCGCCGCCCTGCACCTGGACCTGGCGATCCACAACTTCGGCATCCAGGAGTACATGCAGCACGGCCAGGCGACCAACGAGGTGTTCCGGCAGTCGTTCAGCTTCAGCGACGGCTACCTGCACCCCGGCGAGCTGCCGGGGCTCGGCGTGGATCTCGACGAGGAGGCCGCGGCGCGGTTCCCGTACCAGCCGGCGTACCTGCCGTTCAACCGGCTCAAGGACGGCACCGTCCATGACTGGTGAGCAGCGGCGCACCCGGCACATCGTGGTCATGGGCGTGTCGGGCGCGGGCAAGACGACCGTGGCCCGCAGGATCAGCGAGCTGACCGGGCTGCGGTTCGCCGAGGCGGACGAGTTCCACCCGGAGGCGAACGTGGCGCGGATGCGCGCCGGCATCCCGCTCGACGACGCGGACCGCTGGCCGTGGCTGCGGGACCTGGCCGCCTGGATGGCCGCCCGGCACGCCGAGGGCGTCTCCACGGTGCTGGCGTGCTCGGCGCTCAAGCGCTCCTACCGGGACGTGCTGCGGCAGGGCCCGCCGGAGGTGGAGTTCGTCCTCCTGGACGGGCCCGCGACGCTGATCCGGGACCGGCTGACCCGCCGTACCGACCACTACATGTCGCCCGGCCTGTTCGACTCGCAGCGGGCGATCCTGGAGCACCTCGGCCCGGAGGAGTCCGGGATGGTGCTGGAGGTGGCGCTGTCGCCGGACGAGCTGGCGGCGGCGGTGGCGACCCGGCTCGGCCTGCCGACGGCCACCCGCCCGGCGATCCCCTGATCAGGGAGCAGGTCAGGCCCCTGATCAGGCCCCTGATCAGGGAGCAGGTCATTACTCCTTCGGTTTGAAGTAGTGCGCGACCATGTAAGCAGTGACCTTCTTGCCGATTTTCGCGCCTTCGACGTCGGCCGTTCGGGTATGGATTCCGCCCCAGATGCGGGCTTCGATGACCTCGGCGAGCGCCTGCGAGAAACTGCGGAAATACCTGGTGGTACCCGAGGCGGCGCTGTACCCGCTGAAGGGGATGTCGTTGCGGCCGAAGAAATACGCCAACGCCGACATGCTGGCCGCTGTGAAGCAGGTGTGTCCGGACGTGTAGTCGGGGTGCGGTGGTGTAACGAGCAATGGCGTCCAGTCGGGATCGGCCGCCGTTCCCGGATTTCCGTCGGTGTCGGCCAGGCGGATCGCGGTGACCGGCCGCCAGAAGTTCCACGCTGCCTTCTCGTTGTAGCAGGCGATCGTGGCGTCGGCTTCGGCCAGGTCGACCATCGCGAACATCCGCGCCGTCTGCAACGTGTTCAGTTGCCGCTTCGTCGCCAGCTGGCGCTTGATCTCCCATTCGGCCAGGTGCCGGTCGTGCCACCAGATCGCGGCTTGTGTCTGGTCGGACGTCCTGACCGTACTGGTCGCCGAGCCGATGGTCTTGACCTCGTTGAAGTCCCGGGCGTACCGGTGACTGGTGAGCGATGGCGGGCCGGACGTGCGGAACATGGAGGCGCTGCGGATGAGGAACGGTTTGAGGTCACCGACCCAGGCTCCGTCGGAGGCGAACGTGGGTGGCGCCGGCCGCCATTGGCCGGGCTGGGTGCCCACAGTCCAGGTCTGGTCTCCGAACGCTCCGTCGTTCTGCCGTGCGGCGTTCATCGCAGAGGCCGCCTGAGTGCCCACGGTGATTCCGCGCTGCTTGGCGGTACCGTCGGGGATCACGGCCAGCGCCTCGTCGTACTGCGTCTTCAGCCTCGCCTGCTGTTCCGGGAACAGAGCGTTCAGCACAAGGAAGCCCGCGGTCGCGACGGCCGCGTCCGTCGACTCGGTCCCGTCGGCAGGCGGCGCGATCAGGTACGGCTGGTAGGGAGTGCCGGCGATCGCGTTTACGGCGTCGTAAACGGCTCCGTGCACCATTGCGAAGCTGCGCGCCTGGACCTGTGGTTGCTGGCCGGCAATGTCCCATATCGCCGTCTGGGCATTTCTGTCCCAGGTGATGACGGCATTGGGAGGCGCGTTCGAAGTGGACGCGTTCGCGAACGACGAGCCGAGTCCGATCGGCGACCCGACAGCGATGACTCCGGCGACGGATAAGCTGACGGCCTTGCGCGGGAGGACGCCTGCCCATCCGGCGGAACGTAATTTGACCATGATGGGAAATTACTCCGACCGCCACCGATCGAGCCAGCGCGCGAAATAGGCGGAGCGTTCTGCCCGTACGCGCGTCGAGCACCCGGTGCGACCCGGCTTCCTCGCCGCTGAAGGGCAGCACAGGGCCGGGCCGCACCGCTGGCCGCCGTCGACCGTCCCGCAAACGACCGTTTCACTTTCGCTGTGTTGACGGGTAACGCACTCGTCACCATGGGTCCCGCTCGTGCCGGTTCGGAAGCGCTCTGGACGTATGTCGAAGACGACGGCGGCGGTGAAGCGCGCGCCCGGTTCGTGGCTGTGGCGCGGCGTGGCGATCACCGCGATCGTGGTGCTCGCGGCGGGGCTGGCGCCGAGTTCTTCGTAGCTGCGCGACCGTCCGGGCTTGTTTCATCAGCGGGTTCCACGGCAGCGCGCAGGCGGGTCTCCTCGAGCTGTTGCCGCAGACCTCGACCTGCTCGCACCAGCGTCCGTCCGGCATGCCCTTGCGGGCATCTCGCCAAATCGCCGCGAACAACTCGACCCTGCCACGGCTCGCCATCGGAATCCCCCTTCATGTGGGGTACATCGACGGTCTCACCTCCTCTGTAGTCAGATGAGCCGACTCCTTGCCGACCGGCCGGGTCCGCCACCCAACGTGGCGGACCCGGCCCGGGGCAGATCAGGAACCTTCGACGGTGCAGCCGGCCGCCTCAATGGCCGCGCGGACCTGCCCCTCGTCGACGGGGCCGTCAGTAAGGATGCTCACGCGGCCTTCTGCCGGATCCGCGTCCACTCCCACGACTCCCGGCACCTGAATCAGCTCCAGCTTGACTGCGGCCAGGCAGTGCTCGCACGTCGCCGACGACAGGCCGGTGACGCGGTAGGCGACGAGAGTTGAGCAGCGAACGACCTGACGCTTCACTCTGGTCGGTGCCCGTCCCGCCCAGGCTCGGCGCGAGGCCGGGCAGGGAGCCGGTGAGCCGCTCGGCGAACAGCGCGCCGGCCACGGCTGTGGCGACGGTCGCGCCGATCTCACGGAAGAGGTCGCCGGCGAAGGCTCAGCAGGGCGACCCCTCGCCTCTCAGGTGCGGCGTAGCTCGAACGCCCGCACCGCCCCCTCGGCCGTCGGCCGCAGCGCGAACCGGACTCCGCCGTCGCCGGGGTATTCGTGCCGGTGGTCGAAGCCGCCCTCATAGATCTCCGCCGGGACGCCTTCGGGGAAGGCCTCGCAGTAGGGGACGTACCGGCCGGCCGCCTGCGAATCAACCCGTTGCCGGAGCCTGGCGCACGCGTCGCAGATCGCGGGCCGCCGCCGCGTCACAGCGCCGCCTCGTAGGCCTCGGCCGCCGCCTCGCCGGTGTACATGGAGTCGTACTCGACGAGCCCGCCGTCGGCCCGCCGCACCAGGACCGGTCCCAGCCCGGCGTACGTGGTGCCGGGGTCGCCCGTCTCGACGAACTCCACCGTGGTGATCGTGAAGAACCACCCGTACGGCCGCTCCACCGTCACCGCCTCGTGCACGACCAGCCGCTCCCCCACCGCGCTCAACTCCTCCGCGATGTACGCGCGCACGACCTGCTCGGCCTCCTCCTTGTCGATCATGATGGTGATCCGTCCTTTCTCAGCGGGTCTGGAAGAAGTCGTACTCGCGGTACTTGCCCTCCATGGGGTGCCGGTCGATGTATACCCGCTGGTGCTGGCCGTCCGCGTAGTAGATGTTGCCGTTGACGTTGAGGACGTTGCACACGTGCCCGATGCCGGAGCCGCTGTAGCCGATCACCACGCCGCGTGATCCCGGTCCCTCGTTCTGCAGAATCTTCGCTACCTTCTTGAGGCTGCTGAGCCGCAGGTGCTTCTCGATCGCCCGCCTGCCCATCGTGGTGCGGATGACCGGGACCGGCGCCGCGTTCAGTGGCCCGGCCACGGCCGGCTTGCCGCGCAGGATGTCGTCGATGGCCAGGCTGGTCTCGGGGCAGTTCCTGTTGTGCCCGGTCGGGTTGACCTTGTTGATGATCGCGAGCAGGTCTCCGAACCTGATCTCCCTGGAGCCGAGGTCGTCGATGAACTTCCGCAACTCCCCGTACGCCTTCCGCATGGCCTCCTTGTGCTCCTCGCTGAGCGGCTGGGAGGCTTTGTCGTAGTCCTCCACCCGTTGCGGGCGCAGTCCGGCGAGGGGCACCTTGGTCCGGCGCTCGACATTGACCTTGCCGAAGTCGTCGTGGTCGGAGATCGGCGGCTCGTACCCCTTCGTCCCACTCTGACCGGCGGCACCGGTGCCCTTGAGGTCGTCCGGCTCCAGGTCGAAGTCATAGAGCAGGATCTCGCTGATGAAGCCGATGCCGGTGCTGGTGTCCTCCCTCTCGCGGAAGGCCATCCAGTTGTCCATCTCCGCCGCGCCCTTGAACTTGTACCAAGGCGTCCGGCCGGCGTCGGCCAGGCCGTGACGGCGGACGAACGCCTGGGCGTTGTCGATGGCGTCCTGGAACGCGTCCGCGTCCTGGTTGCGGTCGGCGGCCGTGTACTGGTGGGCGAGATGGTCGGCCTCCCGCATGACGTCTTTCCAGTGGCGCCGGTCGGCCTGGGAGTCGTACAGGTTCTCGGCCTGGTAGGCGGCCTCCTGCGGCTGGCCGCTCCGGCCGCTCTGGCCGCTCTGGCCCGGGGGCCGAGGCGTCTGTGCCATTGACTGCTGCTCGCCGCTCGGGCCGGCCAGGCCGTTCTGGCGGGCGGCCCAGAGGATGCCGTCGCGTACGTACGGGGAACGCGCCTGGAACGTGTCCAGCAGCCACTGGGTCCCGTCGCGGCCCCAGGTGTTCGCCATGCGCTGGAGGATCTTGCCTGCCTGGCGTTCGGCGTCCTCGTCCCGATAGCGGGATTCGCTCATCCGCCCGTCCATGGCCCGCAGCGCCCACAGGTCCGGATCCGCTTCCGGGTCGTCGGAGGGACCGCGCCTGCGGGCATAGACCTCTTCGCGGGAGCGCGTTGTCAGCGGGGTGTCCTGTGTCCGGTGCGCCTGCGTGGTGTGCAGCCGATCGATCAGCTCACCGACCGCCCTGGCCAGGGGACGGGGGGTCGCCGAGGTCCTGTACTCGGTGAACGCCTCCGCGATCAGGTCGCGGGGGGTGGTGGCGCCGTACGTGGACAGGCGGGGCTCGACGGCGGTCACGGTCCCTTGGTCGTGCACGCCTGTGACGTCGTACGGGCGGCCCAGCGCGGCCGAGACGGTGGCGTTCAGGGCGGTGCGCGCATCGGGGTCGCTGATGATGCGGTCGGCGATGTGCTCGCCCACCTCGTGGTAGAGCACGCCGCGCACCGACCCACCGCCCGGCACCGTCCACCCGGTCGCCTCCTCCACCCGCCCGGCCTCCACCTGATCGGCCATGGCGACAGGGTTCAGGTGGATGCCCCGCTCACCACCGTCCATGACCGCGTAGGCCACCAGGTCCGGCTGGGTGACAAAGTTCCCGTGCGGGTCCGTGGTGCTGACAGTGCCGAGGGCGCGCGTCAGGTCCGGGTAGTCACGGGCCAGCTCACGTAACGCCTGATCGATGTCACTCGCCACCTCCGGCCCGATCCCCTCAAGCCTCGGTACGGACGGGGTGCCCGCCCCACTGAGCGCCAGAGCCAACGCCTCTTTGGACGGCACCAACCCCCCGCCCTCGACCTCCACCCCAGGCCCTGTCACGTTCGGGGCGCCAGAAGCCGTCGGCACTGTCGGCACAGAGGCGGCAGCGGCCGGGGCGGTCGGCCCGGCCCCCGCCGTGGCCGGGGTAGTGGGCCCACCCGTCCCGGCGACCGGGGTGCCGGCAGCCGCGCCGATCGGGCTGGTCTGTGCCGATGAGCCACCTGGCGCACCGCCGGCCGCCGGCTGGCCGCTCGATCCCGCCCCTTGCGGTGCCGCACCAGCCTGCGCCGTCCCGCCAGAGGCGCTGCCCGGTGCTGTACCCGCTTGCCCCGTTTCGCCGGACGCAATGCCCGGTGCCGACCCTTGCGGTGCCGTACCCGCCTGCCCCGTCCCGCCGAGCGCGGTGCCCGATGGCGCACCCTGCGACGCCGCGCCGGCCTGCGCGGTCCCGCTGGAGGCGGTGCTCTGTGCTGATCCTGGTGGTGTCGCGCCTGTCTGGGTGGTGCCGCTGGAGGTGGTGCTTGGTGGTGCTCCGGTAGGTGCGCTTCCGGTCTGGGCCGACGCGGTGGGGGCCGACGCGGTGGGGGCCGACGCGGTGGGGGCCGACGCGGTGGGGGCCGACGCGGTGGGGAGATGGGAAGATCTTCTTGTAGGGAAAGAGTTAATTGTAGGGGGTGTACA
>NZ_JBSFTC010000281.1:0-14685 GCF_053590415.1 Nonomuraea sp. NPDC003201 | reverse complement strand
GGTTGCGCGGCGTCGGCCGGTTGCGCGGCGTCGGCCGGGGGCGGTGGTGGTGGCGGCGGGGGTGGCGGTTCGGCTGTGTCCTCCGCCTCAGGGGGTGAGGGTTGGGCGAGGGAGCCGGGGAGGGACATCCAGGCGGGGAGCGGGGGCTCGGAGTCCGGGGATCGGCGAGGGGTGGGCAGTGGGTTGTCAGTCATTGCGTGGTTTCTCCGCGGATTCCTCGTAATCGTCCCCCACCGCGACGTCCCCGTCGTCAGCGCCCGTCCAGGTTACGTGCAAGTCCCCCAGCGCTTCGACCTGTTCGAAGGTAACCGCCGACTCCCGGAAGAGCTCCAGCACCGCCAGGAAGCGGGCGATGACCTCGAAGGTGCCCGTGCAGTCGGCCACCAGCGTGCGGAAGGTGGCGCGCCGGAGGCGGCGCAGGTGCATGACGAGAATGGCCGCCTGCTCCTTGACGCTCGCCAGGGGCTGGTAGATGTGCCCGACGCTGACGGTGGGGGGCAGCTTGGGGGTGAAGGCCTTGGCGGCGATCCTGGCGAGCTGCTCGGGCCCGATGCCCAGGATGAGCTCGGGCAGGAGGTTGGCGAACTGCGGCTCCAGCGGCACCGTACGGGGGAAGCGCAGCGCCTCCTCCGCCATCCGCCCCGCGAAGAGCTTCGCCACCTCCTTGTACGCCTTGTACTGCAGCAACCGCGCGAACAGCAGGTCCCTGGCCTCCAGCAGCGCCAGGTCCTCCTCGTCCTCGACCTCGCCCGAGGGCAGCAGCCGGGCCGCCTTCAGGTCGAGCAGGGTAGCCGCGACCAGCAGGAAGTGGCTGGTCTGGTCGAGGTCCCACTCGGGCCCCCGGGAGCGGATGTACGCGATGAACTCGTCGGTGACCTTGGAGAGCGAGACCTCGGTGATGTCCAGCTTATGCTTGGCGATGAGGCCGAGGAGCAAGTCGAAGGGTCCCTCGAAGACGTCCAGGTGGACCTGGAACCCTTGAGGCTGCTCGGCGTCGGTCACCTGGCCATTGTGGCAGGCGCCGACCAGCGAGAGAGCACCTCGCGGGCCAGCTCACGGTAAGCGTTCGCACCGAGCGAGGACGGGTCGAAGGTGGTGATGGGCTCACCGGCGACCGTCGCGTCGGGGAAGCGGACCGTACGGTTGATCACCGTGTGGAACACCTTGTCGCCGAACGCCTCCACCGTGCGCGCCAGCACCTCGCGGCCGTGCAGCGTACGGGCGTCGTACATGGTGGCCAGCAGGCCCTCGATCTCGAGGTCCTCGTTGAGCCGCTCCTGGACCTTGGAGATCGTGTCCATGAGCAGCGCCACGCCGCGCAGCGCGAAGAACTCGCACTCCAGCGGCACCATGACGCCGTGGGCGCAGGTGAGGGCGTTGATCGTGAGCAGGCCCAGCGACGGCTGGCAGTCGATGAGGCACACGTCGTAGTGCGGCAGCAGCGGCTTGATCACCCGGCCGAGCACCTGCTCGCGGGCGACCTCGGTGACGAGCTGCACTTCGGCGGCCGACAGGTCGATGTTGCTGGGCAGCAGGTCGAGACCCTCGACGCCGGTCTCCAGGAGCACGTCCTCGGCGGTGACGCCCCGCTCCATGAGCAGGTTGTAGACCGTCAGGTCGAGCTGGAGCGGGTTGATGCCCAGGCCGACGGAGAGCGCGCCCTGCGGGTCGAAGTCGACCAGCAGCACCTTGAGACCGTATTCGACGAGCGCGGCACCCAGGTTGATGGTGGTCGTCGTCTTGCCGACGCCACCCTTCTGGTTGACCATCGCGACCACGCGCGCCGGGCCATGCACCGCGGGGGGCACCGGTTCGGGGAACACGGGTCTGGGCCGCTGCGTGGGCCCGAGATTGACGCCGTTGGAAGGCGTGTTGGTCTTCGTGTCGCCCCAGGGGTTGTCGGGGGTCCCCGGGGTCGAACCCTTGGTCTCCACAGTCACCAGCTCGAACCTCCCTGACGATCCCGAACCGGACCGTCCGGACGGACACTATGGGCTCGCCACTTTAGGCGGCAAGGCGGCACGCCGAGGGCTGCCGCACGTCGCAAAAGACTATAGATCACTGCCGGGCACGTGGATGCGCGGCGGCGTAGACCTCGCGAAGTTTGTCGACCGTCACCAGTGTGTAGACCTGTGTGGTCGTCACGGAGGCGTGGCCGAGCAACTCCTGGACCACCCTAACGTCAGCCCCGCCGTCTATCAGATGGGTTGCGAAGGAATGGCGAAGAACGTGGGGACTTATCCCGTCGAGCTCGGCGCGTTCGGCGGCGGCCTGGAGCACTTCCCACGCTCCCTGCCTGGTCAGCCGGCCTCCCCTGGCGTTCAGGAAGACGGCCGGGGTGCCGCGCCCGTGGGCGAGCAGGCCGGGGCGGGCCCGTACGAGGTAGGCGTCGAGCGCGGAGCGGGCGTAGCGGCCCAGGGGGACGACGCGCATGCGCTCACCCTTGCCGCGCAGGCGCACCTGGTCGACCTCGAGGTCGTCCACGGCCA
The DNA here is from genome assembly GCF_053590415.1 of Nonomuraea sp. NPDC003201. Classification (NCBI taxonomy): domain Bacteria; kingdom Bacillati; phylum Actinomycetota; class Actinomycetes; order Streptosporangiales; family Streptosporangiaceae; genus Nonomuraea; species Nonomuraea sp. NPDC003201. Next base: position 12,196 of record NZ_JBSFTC010000281.1, on the reverse strand, counting down.
GCCCGACGGCCTCGGAGATGCGGGCGCCGGTGCCGTACAGGACCTCGAGCAGGGCCCTGTTGCGCAGGGTCAGGGGCGCGCCGTCGGGGCCGGAGGCGGCGATGAGCCGCTCGACCTCGTCCACGCTGATGGCCTTGGGGAGCCTGCGCGGCTGGCGCGGCGGGCGTACCTCGTGGGCGGGGTCGTGGGCCGTGACACCTTCGCGCAGAGCGAAACGGTGCAGCCCGCGCACGGCGGAGACGGCGCGGGCGGCCGAGCTGGCGACGAGCGCGGGGTGCTCGCCGTCGCCCTCGCGCAACGCGGCGAGGAAGGCCAGCACGTCGGCCTCCCCCACCTCGTCGAGCTCCGCCCGGCCGCGCGCGTGCAGGTGTTCGACGTATCGCCGCAGGTCACGACGGTAGGACGCGAGCGTGTTGGCAGCCAGGCTCCGCTCCACCGCCAGATGGGCGAGGTAGCTGGAGAGCACCGCCTCCACGAAAGGTCCTTCCGGTCACGCCTCTGGGGCGTCGGCGGGGCGCAACAGGGCGAATCCCTCAACCGAAGCCGCGTACGCGGCGAGGATACCGGCCACGGCCGGGGAATTGTGGATCATTCCCATGAGCGCCTTCTCGACCGCGTCGGGCAGGGGCACCCACTCGACCGGCATGTCGATCTCCTCGTGCCGGTGGACGAAGTCGGTCTCGATCTTGGTCAGGTCGCGGGCGAGGAAGACCCGGATCCGCTCGTCGGTCATGCCCGGGGAGGAGCGCAGGTCGACGAGGGTGTGCCAGGTGTCGGCCCGGTAGCCGGCCTCCTCGGCGAGCTCGCGGGCCGCGCCGTCGACGAGCGATTCGCCTTCGACGTCGCGGATCCCGGCGGGCAGCTCCCACATCAGCATGCGCGTGGGGTGGCGGTACTGCCTGATCATCAGGACCCGCTCCCGGTCGTCGAGCGCGAGCACGGCGACCGAGCCCGGATGCACCACGACGTCGCGCTCGGCGACCTCGTCGCGGGGCATCTTGACCGAGTCCGTGACCACCGTGATGACGTGGCCGCGGAAGCGTTCCTTGGAGTCGACGACGTCCCACGCCTCGGGCGTGTCTGTGATCATGGTCGCACTCGCTTCCGGCCCTCGTTGGTTACGCAAGCTACCGCCCTCGGTCCGAGGCTCGCCGCTCCAGCGATCCTCACTGGGTCACCTTCGTGCTGACTCGCGCGTCGGCGTACGTCAGGGCCGCGGAGATGAGGCCCTTGAACATGGGGTTGGCCCGCGTGGGGCGCGAGCGGAACTCGGGGTGGGCCTGGGTGCCGACGAAGAACGGGTGGACGTCGGTGGGCAGCTCGGTGTACTCGACCAGGCGGCCGTCGGGCGACAGGCCGGAGAAGACCAGGCCGACCTTCTCGAGCTGCTCGCGGTAGGCGTTGTTGACCTCGTAGCGGTGGCGGTGGCGCTCGTCGGCCTTGGCCTTGCCGCTGTAGAGCTGCCTGGCCAGGGTGCCCTCGCCGAGCTTGGCGGTGTAGCTGCCGAGCCGCATGGTGCCGCCCATGTCGCGCTCGCCGGCGACGACATCCTCCTGGTCGGCCATGGTGGAGATGACCGGGTGCTTGGTGTCGGGGTCGAACTCGGCGGAGTTGGCGTCCTCGATGCCGGCCATGTTGCGGGCGGCCTCGATGACCATGCCCTGCATGCCGAGGCAGATGCCGAGCAGCGGGATCTTGCCCTCGCGGGCGTGGCGGATCGCGCCGATCTTGCCCTCGATGCCGCGCACGCCGAACCCGCCGGGGATCAGCACGCCGTCGACGCCGTCGAGCTCGCGCTCGGCGCCCTCGGGGGTCTCGCAGTCGTCGCTCTTGACCCATCGGATGTTGACGCGGGCGTCGTTGGCGAACCCGCCGGCCCGCAGCGCCTCGGTGACCGACAGGTACGCGTCCGGCAGGTCGATGTACTTGCCGACCAGGGCGATCGTGACCTCCTTGGCCGGCCGGTGCACCCGGCGCAGGAGCTCCTCCCACTCCTTCCAGTCGACGTCGCGGAACGGCAGGCCGAGCCGGCGCACCACGTACGCGTCGAGCCCCTCGGAGTGGAGCACCTTGGGGATGTCGTAGATCGAGGCCGCGTCCACGGCGGAGACGACGGCGTCCTCGTCCACGTCGCACATCAGGCTGATCTTGCGCTTGATCGCCGTCTGCACGGGCCGGTCGGAGCGCAGCACGATCGCGTCCGGCTGGATGCCGATGCTGCGCAGCGCCGCCACGCTGTGCTGGGTCGGCTTGGTCTTGAGCTCGCCGGAGGGGCCGATGTACGGCAGCAGCGACACGTGCAGGAAGAACACGTTGTCGCGCCCGACCTCGTGCCTGATCTGGCGGACGGCCTCCAGGAACGGCAGCGACTCGATGTCGCCGACCGTGCCCCCCACCTCGGTGATGACCACGTCCACCTCAGGAGCGGCCATGCCCCTGATCCGGTCCTTGATCTCGTTGGTGATGTGCGGGATCACCTGGACGGTGTCGCCCAGGTATTCGCCCCGCCGCTCCTTGGCGATGACGTTGGAGTAGACCTGGCCGGTCGTCACGTTGGCCGAGCCGTGCAGGTCGGTGTCGAGGAAACGCTCGTAGTGGCCGACGTCGAGGTCGGTCTCGGCGCCGTCGTCGGTGACGAACACCTCGCCGTGCTGGAACGGGTTCATGGTTCCGGGGTCGACATTCAGGTACGGGTCGAGCTTCTGCATGGTGACCCGGAGACCGCGCGCCTTGAGCAGGCGACCGAGGCTGGATGCCGTGAGCCCCTTGCCGAGACTGGAGGCGACACCGCCGGTGACGAACAGATGCTTGGTTTGCGATGCGCTGCGCAAAGGGGCTCCCGTGGCTCGAGGTGTGGTCGAAGTGTCCACGGGCTCTCAGGATATCAAACAACGCCCCCGACATGCCCGAACGGCTTGACCTAGCGGTAACTTTGGTCCCTATGTCATTGGTACGGCGGGCAGTCGGCGCGCTGATTCACCGAGCCTACGGGACGATCCGGCGCGCTGGCGCGATCACCCCTGCCGCTCCGGCCGGCTACCGATTCGGCCGGATCGGCGACGGGGTCAGCATCGCCTTCCCCCCTGGCGCGATCTTCGGCGAGCGGTGGATCGAGATCGGCGACCACACGCTGGTCGGCGAGCGCGTGTCCCTGTCCTGCGGCATGGGCCCCGGGCTGGACCTGGGGCCGGAGTCCATCCTGCGCATCGGCGGCGGCTGCTCGATCGGCCGCGGCTCGCACGTCGTGGCCCACCAGTCGATCGACATCGGCGACGACGTCTTCACCGGCCCGTACGTGTACATCACCGACCAGAACCACGTCTACGACGACCCCGACGTGCCGATCGGCCGGCAGTGGCCGCGTAACAGCCCGGTATCGATCGGCTCCGGCTCGTGGATCGGGGCGGGCGCGATCATCCTGCCGGGCACGAGGCTGGGCCGCCAGTGCGTGGTGGCGGGCGGGGCGGTGGTCCGCGGCGAGTTCCCTGACCACAGCGTGGTCGCCGGCGTGCCGGCCAAGGTGGTCCGCGGCTACACCTCGGAGCTCGGCTGGCACGCTCCCGGCGGCCTCCTGAAGCACCCGGCCCGCCCCGGGGGATGGACCGAACAAGCTTCTGCCGGTTAGCGTCGAATCATGCGGACCCCCATCTGTGAGCGCCTGGGCATCGAGTTCCCGTTGTTCGCCTTCAGCCACTGCCGCGACGTCGTGGCCGCCGTCACGAACGCGGGCGGTTTCGGGGTCCTGGGTGCGATCGCGTACTCGCCGGAGCAGCTCGACACGGAGCTGACCTGGATCGACGGGCAGGTGGGCGGCCGGCCGTACGGCGTGGACGTGCTCGTGCCCGGCAAGGTCGACGCCTCCGCGCTCGACCGGCAGGCGCACCTCATGGACTTCGTCCCCGACCGGCACCGCGACTTCGTCACCCACCTGCTGTCCAAGTACGGCGTGAGCGCCCCCATGCAGCCGCTGACGGCGGCGGCGGACGAGTTCGGCAGGCGGGTCACGGCGGCCGGGGCGACGGGGCTGATCGACGTGGCGCTCAAGCACCCGATCGGGCTCATCGCCAGCGCCCTGGGGCCGCCTCCGCCCGAGATGGTCGCCAGGGCCAGGGAGGCGGGGGTGCCGGTGGCCGCGCTGGTCGGCACGGTCGAGCACGCCCGCAGGCAGGTGGCGGCGGGCGCGGACCTCATCGTGGCCCAGGGCACCGAGGCGGGCGGGCACACCGGCGACATCTCCACGATGGTGCTGGTCCCGCAGGTCGTGGACGCGGTCGCCCCGGTCCCCGTGCTGGCGGCGGGCGGGATCGCGTCCGGGCGGCAGATGGCGGCGGCCATGGCGCTCGGGGCCGAGGGGGTGTGGTGCGGCTCGGTCTGGCTGACCACGGAGGAGGCGGAGACGTCGCCCGCGGTCAAGCGCAAGTTCCTGGCCGCATCCTCGCTGGACACGGTCAGGTCCAGGTCCCGTACGGGCAAGCCGGCCCGCCAGCTCAAGTCCGCCTGGACGGAGGAGTGGGACTCCGGCCAGGAGAGCCCCGGGCCGCTCGGCATGCCGCTGCAGCTGCTGGTGGCCGAGGGCGCGATGGCCCGCATCGGGGCGGCGGCGGAGAAGGGCGAGCCGGGGGCGGTGGAGCTGGTCAACTACTTCGTCGGCCAGGTCGTGGGCCAGCTCGACCAGGTGAGACCGGCCCGCGAGGTGGTCTACGACATGATCAGCGAGTTCGGGGAGGCGGTGGAGCGGCTGCGGCTCCTGACCGGCTCCGACTAGCCGCGTAGACGTACAGGTACGGGTGCCGCGGCCGGACCTCGCCGCCCGCCGCGGCCCTGGCCAGCGCGAGCGCGCCGTCGGCCGAGGTGCCGCCGGGCGGGGTGAACCGGGCTTGCGGCAGCAGGTCGCGCACGGTGGCCTGGAACGGCTCCATCAGCAGGTCCGCGGCGTCGAAGATGCGGCCGCCCCAGGAGAAGACCGGGTCGAGCCCCGACGCGGCGGCGACGGCGGTACGGCCGAGCTCCCGCCCCGCCTCGGTCCAGATCCCGCGCGCCACCGGGTCTCCCGCGCGCGCCGCGCCGGCCACGGACGGCGCGAACGACGCCAGGTGGTGCGCCGGCGAGCCCGACTCGTAGACGAGCGCCACCAGGTCCAGGGGGTGACCGAAGCGGGCCGTCAGGTGTTCGAGCAGGGCGGCCGAGCCCCCGGACCGGCCGTCGTGGGCGCGCAGGGCGGCCTGGAGGCCCTGCGCGCCGATCCAGGCGCCGCCGCCGTGGTCGCCGAGCAGGTGGCCCCATCCGTCGGACTGGTTCCAGACACGGTCGAGGTCGGTGCCGAGCGTGATGACGCCGGTCCCGGCGGCGACCACCACCCCGGGCCGGAACCCGAGCGCGCCGACGTGCGTGGTCACCATGTCCCCCGCGACCACGAGCGTGCCGAGCCCGAACCGCTCCCCCAGCGCCCGCCACAACGCCTCCGGCTCCCTGACCAGCCCCGGCAGCCCGGTCACGCCGACGGCCATCCCGTCCAGCCGCCCGGGGACGCGCGCCGCGTCCCCGATGACCGACGCGATCCGGAGGGCGAGCCGGTCGAGGTCCACCCGGCCCTCGGTACGGGGCATGGGCGCCGAGTCCTCGCCGTACGCGATCTCCCCGCCGCTCTCGATCCGTGTCCTGATGCCGCCGCCGCCGACGTCCACGCCCGCGAAGCCGCTCATCCGGCCTGCCCGCCCAGCGCGGCCACGGCCGCGCGGACGCCCGGATGCGCGGCGAGCGCTTCCCGCGCCTGGCCGGGTGTGCAGCCCGTGAGCAGCCGTACGAGCGCCTCCGGGATCCGCCCGTCCGCCTCCGCCAGCGCGGCGGCGCAGGCCGCGGCGTCCTCCCCGGTCGCCTCCACGAGCAGGTTCACCGCCCGCTGCTCCAGCTTGGCGTTGGTGGCGACCAGCCCGACCATGAGGTTCGAGTACGTACGCCCCGACTTGATCATGAGCGCCGTCGAGAACGCGTTGAGCAGCACCTTGGTCGCCGTGCCCGCCTTGAGCCGGGTGGACCCGGTGAGCGCCTCGGGCCCGGTGTCCGCGACGACGAGGATCCCGGCCAGGTCGCGCAGCGGCGCGGCCGGGTTGCAGGTGATCAGCACGGTGAGCGCGCCCGCCGCCCGGGCCGCGCGCAGCGCCCCGGCCACGTACGGGGTGGCCCCGGACGCCGTGATCCCGATCGCCAGGTCGTTCTCGGCGAGCGCCCCGGCGTCGGCGGCGCCGAGCTCCTCGGCGTCCTCCCGGTCCACGGACGAGTCGGTGAGCGCGCCAGGACCGCCGGCGAAGTGCGCCGTGAACAGGCCACGCGCCACCCCGAACGTCGGCGTGATCTCGGTGGCGTCCAGCACCGCCAGCCGCCCCGACGCGCCGGCGCCGAAGTAGTGCACGCCTCCGCCCCGGCTTAGCCGGAGATGCGCCTCGTCCACCGCCCGGGAGAGCGCCGTGGCGGCGGCGCGGGCGGCCGCGACCGCCGTGGCGTCCTCGTCCAGCAGCAACCGCAGGACGTCCGGTGACTCCAGCGTGTCGATGTCGGCGGTGCGCGGGTTGCGGCTTTCGGTCGGTGGTGCCACCGGGGGCATCGTGCTCCTCATCGATCGTGTTCGAACGGGCCGGTCTGGCCCGCGTAGGCGGTGAACAGCCGGCGTGACTCCGTGGCGAGGTCGCCCTGGTCCGGCGACTGCCCGGGACCTTCCCGCAGGAAGAGCTCGGCGCGTTCGCGGAGCCGTTCCCGCAGCTCCGCCTCGGCGCCGGGGTCGCCGGCGAGCGCGCGTCCGAGACCCCGCGCCCACAGCTCCCAGCGGTCGCGGTAGTAGCCGCCGACCAGTCCCGCCCAGTGCCGGGCCGCGTAGTCGTCCAGCAGCGGGCTGTCCGAAGTGCCCCACACCGTGATGATGCGGCGGGCGTTGTCCCGCAGGACCGCGCGGTCGTCCGGGTCGGCGGCCCACGACAGGGCCTTGGCCTCCCAATGCCGGAAGGTGTACTCGGGGCGGCAGGCCAGCATCCGGTCGAGGTCCTCGAAGACCCGCAGGAACCGGTCGACCTGCTCCGGGCCGCCCGCCGAGTCCAGGACGTCGAGGCAGAGGCGGTCGGCGACCCTGGCCATGTACGCGATGCCGGTCTCCACGAGGTCGTGCCCGAGCGGTCCCGCGGCCAGGCCGGGGTCGCGCTCGGCCACCTCGATCATCCGCTCCCAGGCCGCGGCGAGGGCTTCCGGCCGGTACCACAGGAAACCGGCGATGTCGGCGCGGAGCTCGGCCGGGTCGCGCTCGTACGAGGGCGCCGCGGTGATGACGCCCTCGAACGCCTGGGGGAGGATCGGCAGGCCCCGGGTGTCGTAGACGGTCTCCAGGAGCCCGTGCCAGGCCGCCCGCAGCTCGGCCGTCCACCGGGTGCCGTAGCGCCCGGTCACGAAGGCGTCGAGCCAGGCGTCGAGGTCGGGGACCTGGTTCCAGATCTGGTCGGCGACGAGCTCGAAGAAGACCGGGTTGTTGCGGGTGGCCTCCATGGACAGGCCGAGACCGGCGGGCGGGCTCGGCGCCGCCAGGGCCGCGTCGATCCCGGCGGGCACGCCGCACAGGCCGGCGCCCGGGTCGGTGCGGCCGCCGAAGTTCAGCAGCGCGCACCAGAGCCACGGCTTGCCGGAGAACTCCTGGAAGCGGCCCCACAGCGGGTCGTGCTCCGCCCACAGGTCCGCGACGAGCATCCGGCCGTCCGGGATCGCGTCGAGGAAGGCGTTGACGCGGTCCTCGGTCCAGAACTCCCGCTGGTAGGAGAACGGCCAGGCCTGCATGAGCCAGACCGCGTCCGGGTCGGCGGCCTGGAGGCCGGCCAGCGTCGACGCCGCCACGGCCCCGGGGAAGGCCGGGTCGGCGTCGATGGGGATCATCTCGATGAACGGGTCGGCGGCGTACAGGTGATCGGTGCCGAAGAGCTTGATCTGCGCGCGGGCGATCTCGGCGCCGATCCGCTCGTACAGCGGGTCTGCCGGGTCGAGGACCCAGGTCTCGAACCCCTGCCAGAGGCGGCGACCGGCCCGCGCCGTGGACGCCAGCTCGGGCGGGACGTGTCCCGTGAAGGCCGGGAGGACAGGGGTCATGCCGAAGGCGCGCTCGCGGTCGAGGATGCGCGCGCCGAGCTCGCGGTGGCTCTCGATCCAGGACGACGAGAGCGGGCCCGCGAAGGTGTCCAGGCAGCCCATGAACTGGAACGGCAGGTAGCCCGGCCCGCCCAGGAAGCCGCGGATCCGCCGGTCGTCGAGACCGAGCGCGGAGTAGGCGGCGTGCAGCGCGGCCTCGTGACCGGTGACGGCCAGCGGCATGGTGATGCCGTGCAGGGCCATCCAGTCGATCTCGCGTTCCCAGTCGGCCCAGTCCCAGTAGGGCATCGTGTAGCTGAAGGTGCAGAAGTTGAAGTAGTAGCCCTCCCGCACCCGCGCCGCGGCCTGGCGCGGCGGGGCGTCGGGCAGCGACGTCAGCCCCAGGGGGAGCACCGTGTCCCAGCCCACGGACGTGCCGCAGCGTTCCCGGAGATAGTGGTGGAGCGCGACCGAGGCGCTCACCCCGTCCGTCGCGGCGATGGCGAGCACGCCGCCCGCCGCCTCGTAGGCGTATTCGCGCCCGTCGCCGTCGCGGGCGGCGAACCGTACCGACTCGGCCACGGGCCCCAGCACGCGGCGGGCCAGACCGCGGACGGTTTCCGCCCAGGGCGGGCCCTCACCGGACAACACTGCAGGTCACACCCCTCGACGAATTAGTTCCGTACGGTCCATAATTAATATGCTAGCGTACCGGCAACCGATCGCAGGGAGAGAGCAGAGCATGGAGCAGGTCGTCGCCGCCGGAACGCAGTTCATGCGCGAGGTCAACGCCGCCGCCGTCCTGCGCAAGCTGCGGGCCGAGACCAGCATGAGCGTGTCCGCGCTGGCAAAGGCCGTGGGGCTCTCCCGCCAGGCGGTCACCCGCTCGCTCAACGCGCTGGCCGCCGAAGGGCTCGTCGAGTTCGGTCCCCTTGACCGCGACTCCACCCGGGCGGGGCGGCCGGCGCAGCTCGTACGGTTCCGCGCGGAGGCCGGCCACGTGCTGGGCCTGTCGATCAGCCCGCAGGACGTGCGCGTGGCGCTGGCGGACCTGGCCGGCACGGTCACGGCCTCCGACGCGCAGCAGCTCGGCGCCGGCCCCGGCGGCGAGCAGGTGGTGGAGACGCTCCTGGCCACGGTGGAGCGGACGCTGCGCGCGACGGGCATCACGACCGGCGACCTCTGGTTCGCCTCGGTGGGCACCCCCGGCATCGTCGACCCGGCGGCCGGTGTCATCAAGCTCATCCCGAGCATGCCCGGCCTGGCCGGCGACCTCCTCGTACGCCGGCTGACGGAGGCGCTCGGCTGCCCCGTCTACCTGGACAACGACGTCAAGCTGGCCACGCAGGGCGAGCGGTGGCGGGACGCGGAGCGGCGCGAGGACTCCCTGGTGATGATCCACTGGGGCGAGCGGGTCGGCGCCGGTATCGTGCTGAACGGCGAGCTCTACCGCGGCGCCTCCAATGACGCCGGCGACGTCGGCTTCCTCGACCTGTTCACCGAGGGCCCCTCGACGCCCGGCCATCCGCAGGGCCATCCGCAGGGGCTGGGCCCGTTCGAGGACCGGGTCGGCGGCGCGGAGATCGTGCGCCAGGCCACGGCAGCGGCCGGACGCGCCGCCGACGGGGCGCTCCTGGCCCGGATCGAGGCCGCGGAAGAGCGCGCGCTCGAGGCCGTGCTGGACGCCGTCGCCGACGGCGAGCCGGCGGCGCTGGAGGCGATCGACGTGGTGGCCCGGCGCTTCGCCAAGGGGATCACCGTGATCCGGGCGATCCTCAACCCGCGGCTCGTCGTCATCGGCGGGCCGCTGGCCAGGTGCGGCGAGCCGCTGCTCGCGGCGCTCCGGCGGCACCTTTCCGGCGAGCCGCTGGACCAGCCGGCGCTGGAGGTCTCGGCTCTCCAGGAGGACGCGGTCGTCCACGGGGCGCTGCTGCACTCGCTGGACGAGATCGAACGGACCAGATTCGGCCTGGTGAGACCAGGCCCCGCCGGATGAGAACTGACTCGACGCCACCCACCCGATTGAGGAGAGAGGTCACACGCATGACGAGACCAGCCCGGCGCGCGGCGGTCGCGGCGCTCAGCGTCACGACGGCGTTCGCGCTGACGGCCTGTGCGGGCACCAGCAGTTCGGGGGGTAATACGGCGACGAAGGTCAACGTATCGACCACCGTTCCGAACGACCCGGTGACCCTGACCCTGGCCTACACCAACGACCCGCCCACCAAGGCGCTCATCGACGGCTTCACCAAGAAGCACCCCAACGTCACCGTCAAGCCCCAGATGACGCCGTTCAACGACTACATCAAGTCCATCAAACTGGCGATGTCGTCCGACTCGGCGCCGGACATCGCCCAGTACAACCCGGGCGCGATGAACTCCCTGGTCCCGGCCGGTCTCATCCTCGACCTGAGCCCGTGGTCCAAGGCGTACGGCTGGACCACCAAGTTCCCGCCGGCCAGCCTCGAGGTCCTCAGCTCCGACAAGTCGGCCAAGCAGTTCGGGACCGGCAACCTGTACGCCGTGCCCGGCGGGCTGTCTGTGCTCGGCGTCTTCTACAACAAGAAGATCGTGAAGGAGGCGCCGAAGACGCTGGCCGACTTCGAGGCCGCGATGCAGAAGGCCAAGGACGCCGGCCAGACCCCGCTGAGCAACGGCGCGCTCCAGGTCGGCGGGTTCCACCTGTGGAACGCGCTGCTCAACGTGACCGGCGACGTCAACGACTACCGGTCGTGGGTGTACGGCAAGCCGGGCGCGACGATCGAGAACCCGGCCGCGACGAAGGCCACCCAGACGCTGACCGACTGGGCGAAGAAGGGATACATCGCCGCCGGGGCCAGCGCCACGGGTGACGCCGACGCGCTGGCGAGCTTCGCCAAGGGCGGCAGCGCGTTCCTGATCACCGGCAACTGGGCGGCCTCCACCCTGGAGACCGAGATGAAGGACGACGTGGGCTTCTTCCTCATGCCCACGGCCTCGGGCGAGCCCGCGAAGGTCGCCTCGGGCGCCAGCGTCGCGTACGCCATCTCGTCGAAGTCGAAGAACCCGAACGTCGCCGCGGCGTTCCTCGACTACCTCAGCTCGCCGGAGGCGGCGAAGATCGAGTTCGACGGCGGGTTCATGCCGGTCGACACCAAGGCCGAGCTGGGCGCCACGGGGCTGCGCGGCGACATCGCGGGCGTCTTCGCGCCGGTGGCGCAGGGCAACGGGATCGTGCCGTTCCCCGACTTCGCCTCCCCCGGCATGATCGACAAGCTGACCCCCGGCATCCAGGGCCTGATCAGCGACAAGATGGCCCCCGACAGATCGGAAGAGCACCCGCATCGTGCACCTTTCTTCTGCTTACGGAGCCGAGTGTGGCGTAGACGGCATTTGCTCAAAATAAGCCGCGGAACAAACAGCCGGCGGAAACGCTGAGGAAACAGCGGCCCCTATTGCATCTCTCCTCGAACCCACGTTCATTCGACGGAGGAGAACACCCATGCGAGGACCAGCCCTCAGCGCGATGGCCCTGGCGCTCACGCTGACCCTGGCCGCCTGCGGCTCGGGCGGTGGCGGCGGCTCCGATGTGGCGTCGGTGTCCGGCACCGGCACCCAGGCCGCAGCCAGCGCGAAGCCCAGCGAGGACCCGCAGGAGCGCGGTCTCAAGTTCGCCCAGTGCATGCGCGAGAACGGAGTGGAGGTCCCTGACCCCGAGCCCGGCAAGGGCATCATGATGAAGTTCGACGGCAGCGTCCCGCAGGAGAAGGTCGAGGCCGCCCAGGAGGCGTGCAAGCAGTACGCGCCGAAGATGGGCGGGGAGGGCGGCAAGATCGACCCCCAGCGGGCCGAGGCGCTGCGCAAGGTCGCCCAGTGCATGCGTGACAACGGCGTCGAGTCCTACCCCGACCCCGAGGGCGGCATGGTGCGCATCAACGCCGAGGTCGGCCAGGACCCCGATTTCAAGTCCGCCCAGCAGAAGTGCGAGAAGGAGCTCTCTGAGGCGGGCATGGGAGGCATGTGATGGGGATGGCCACCATCGACGGGAAGGCGGAGCCCGGCTCCCCGCCCTCCCGGCCGCGCCGCCCGCGCGGCCGGGGCGAGTTCGGTAGTGCACACG